>JARLFZ010000034.1 GCA_031296305.1 Occallatibacter sp.
AGCAATCCAAAGATGCCGCCAAAGCAGCCGTAAAGCGCTATGGGGGCGCCGAGCAGGCTGTGGGATAGCGTGTTCGACACGGCGTAGAGAGCCAGAGCGGCGGCGGCAGTGCCCAGTACGGAGACGGCGTAGAGGCCGGTCACCCATTTCGCGTTATGAAAGCCTTCGAGAAATCCCGCGAGAAACCACAGCGAGAGCAGTTCGAAGAGCGTGCCAAGCACTGTGGGATGCACGAAGCTGTAGGTGAGCGGCTGCCAGAGATGGCCGCCTAGAAATGCATGCGGATCGAATTTCAGCGCGTCCGCATATTGCCGCACAGTGGACGACAGGGCGCTGCCGATCCACAGGCCAAAAAAAGTCGCCAGGTTGATGAGGATCAACCTGCGGGTGGCCCCGCGGAAGTCGGGGAAGGCGAAAGGAGTAGAGCCGATTCTTGCCATCGCAGACATCAGGTTAAACGCTGGAGCGGGCCATTACAATCAATCTGCACCCGCATTACAATCGTTCTGCACCAGGAACGCAGCAGAGGCAACCAAGCCTCCGGAGATGCGTCCGTTTGGGAAGAGCGTAGCGCTGGCTTTCCGCAATCTAAAACCCTGACTCTTTAGAGTGACGTGCGCCTCTTGACCTGAGGCCGGGTTCTCACTAAAACTAGCGATGGCTGCGGAATACGTCTTAATCCCGCATAGCGAGTTGCCATAGAAATTGAGGAGGCTGCATGCCTGGTTGCCCTGAGTGCGAAACCGATCTGAATATTGACGTCGACGAAGTAGAAGAAGGCGACGTGATAATCTGCGAAGAGTGTGGTACGGAGTTTGAAGTGGTGGGCGTTGACCCACTGGAGTTGGCACGCGTCGAAGAGGGCATCGAAGAAGAAGATGACCTCCTCGCAGAGGACGAAGAGGAGTAAGGATGAGCCGTGCAAGAGGTCTGGCTGCGATTGTGTGCGGTCTTTTGGCGTTAGGCGCACTTCCCGCAGTTTCGACGTGCGCGCTGTCGAGCGGCGTGGCATGGGGTCAAAACGTGGGCGATCGCACGGTTTCGGGCGCGATTTTGGATGCGAACTCGCAGCCCGTCGTCGGGGCCACGGTTTTCCTCAAGAACGAGAAGACCAAGGCGATCCGCAGCTGCATTTCCATCGCGAAGGGCCATTACCGCTTCTCCCAGGTGGATATGAGCGTCGACTTCGATCTGTGGTCGGAGAAGGACGGCAAAAAGAGCGCCGTGAAAACCGTGAGCTCGTGGGACGACCGCAAAGACTTTATTTTGGACTTGAAGATCAAGTAGGCGGCGATACGAGAGAGCGTGCGGGCGAGGACGCCCGCACTATAGCCGGTCTGGAGACCGGCGCTACAACCTACGGCCGGGATACAGCTTTATCCCTCCAGCTTTCTCGTCACCAGTTCATTCAGAAGCGCCGGATTGGCCTGGCCCTTTGACGCGCGCATCACCTGGCCGACAAAGAATCCCGCCATGGTCTTCTTGCCCGCGCGGTACTGCTCCACCTGTTTGGGATTGGCCGCGATCGTTTCGTCGATCAACTTCTCCAGAGCAGACGCGTCGGTAATCTGCTCGGGCTTCTCGCGCTCGTAGACGGCTGCGAAATCCTCGCCTTTCTCAAAGCACACATCGAAGAGCTGCTTCATCTGCTTCGAGCTGATCTTGCCTTCGTCGAGCAGATCGGCCACGAGCACGATGCCCGCCATCGATACCGGCGACTGCTCCTGCTCGAGGCCAAGCGCCTTCAGGCGTCCACCCACTTCGCTCAGCAGCACGTTGGCCACGCGGCGCGGATTGCGGGCGGTGCGGGCCGCAGCCTCGAAGCGATCGGCGAATTCCCGCGACGCCGTAAGCGTGTGCGCGTCTTGCACACTCAACTCGTACTCCGCAATCATGCGCGCGCGCCGCGCCTCGGGCAGCTCCGGAAGTTTTTTCCGGGTCTCGGACAAAAACTCCGCGGAGACGATCAGCGGTGGCAAATCGGGCTCGGGAAAATAGCGATAATCGTGCGCCTGTTCCTTCGAGCGCATGGAATACGTGCTTCCATCGTTGGCGTTCCAGAGCCGCGTCTCCTGCTTCACGCTGCCGCCGGACTCGATCACTTCGATTTGGCGTTCGATTTCGTATTCGAGCGCAGCGCGGACGAACTTGAAACTGTTGACGTTCTTGACTTCGGCCTTGGTGCCGAATTTTTCCTGGCCCCTTGGCCGGACGCTTACGTTAGCGTCGCAGCGCAGCGATCCCTCTTCCATGTTGCAATCGGAAACACCGGCGTAGAGCAGGATCTCCTTCAGCCGCGTGAGGTACTCGAAGGCCTCATCGGGGGTGCGGATGTCTGGCTCGCTCACGATTTCTGCCAGCGGCGTGCCGCAACGATTCAGGTCGAGATAGGTGCGCGTGGCGGAGTCGGAAAAACCGTCGTGCAGGCTCTTGCCCGCGTCCTCTTCCATGTGCAGGCGCGTGATGCCGATTCTTTTATTGGTTTTGGAAGAGGTCGGTACCTCAATCCAACCGTGCTCTGCCAGCGGCTTGTCGTACTGCGAAATCTGGTAGCCCTTGGGCAGATCGGGATAAAAATAATTCTTGCGTGCAAAGATCGAGCGCTCGCGCACCTGGCAGTTCAGAGCCAACGATGCGAGAGTGGCAAACTCGATGGCCTTGGCGTTTGTGACCGGCAACGCCCCCGGCAGCCCCAGGCACACCGGGCAAGTATTGGTGTTCGGGTCCGCGCCAAACCGGTTGGCGCAACCGCAAAACATCTTCGTCGCCGTGAGCAGTTGCACGTGCACTTCGAGGCCAATCACGGGCTCGTACTTCGCCAGGACATCAGGAGAGATTGCGGCGACAGGCATGATTGAATTTTATCGCGAGGCGCGGACGGCCCTCCCAGGAACACGAGTGGCTGGGATAGGGTGCGATTGCCTACAATCGTTGCCGAGATGGATGTTGGGCAGAAGTTCAAGCCTATTGGCAGCCGATAGGAGGGCACCAATGAGTCGATGGAGGCTTTGTAATACTACTTTTTTCACTGCGACGTTAGCAGGATTTCTTGCAGGCGCTGCGCTGGCGGCACAAACGCCCACAACCCCGGCCGCTCGACTTGAGATTCGTGCCGTCGACGGCGGCCCATTTCCCACCGAAGAAGAGGCCAGGCAAAGCGTGAACGGCGCGCTTCCGGCCAATGAGGAGATTGTCCCGAATGCGGGCAATCACGACGGTTCGAGCGACGCTTCGTATTACGTCATCGAGCGTTCCGCCATTGTGGCGGGCAGCGATTTCCTCTCCGCCCAACCCGGCGTGAATTCAAATACCGGGCAATCAACGGTGAATTTCACACTAACCCGTGAAGCCGGCGACAAGTTCTTTGCCTATACGAGCGCCAACATCGGCAAAAGTATGGCCGTGGTGATGGGCGGTACCGTGCGCGAGAGTGCCGTCATCAAGAGCCCGATCCGCGATCGCGGCATGTTCACTGGCTTTTTCAGCCGGGTCGAACTCATGGAACTGACCGAAGCGTTCGCAGCGCAACAGGTGCCAGCCACGCAAACCTTGCCCTCGGGACATCCCAACGAACCGTATTGGACCGAGCACGACCGGCAACTGCTGGTCGATTTTGGTGGGCTGGCGCACTTCAAGGAGGCCAATGCAATGCTGGGAGCCGCGAAAACCGGTGAGGACCGCGTGGTCTTCATGGGCGACTCGATCACGCAGGGATGGAAGCTGGATCAGTCGTTTCCCGGCAAGCCCTATGTCAACCGCGGCATCAGCGGCCAGACTACGCCGCAGATGCTGATTCGCTTCCGCCAGGACGCGATCGACCTGAAGCCGAAGGTGGTTGTGATTCTCGCCGGAACCAACGACATCGCCGGCAACACGGGGCCGATGACGCTGGAACAAACCGAGGGGAACATTGCATCGATGGCCGAACTGGCGGCGGCGAACGGAATTCGCGTGGTGCTGTGTTCGGTGCTGCCCGCGTACGATTACCACTGGGCTCCAGGACTCACCCCCGCGCCCAAGATCGCGCAGGTAAATGCGTGGCTTCGCGACTACGCAGCGCAAAAGGGCTACGTGTATGTCGACTTCTACTCCGCGATGAAGGACGAGCGCGGAGGACTGCCCGCGACGTTGAGCGCGGACGGAGTGCACCCGCTGCCGGCCGGCTATGCTGTCATGTCGCCGCTGGCGGAAGCGGGAATTGAGAAGGCGCTCAAGAAGTAGTGCGGTGGGTTGTGGCGAGTGCGGGTCAGGAGACCCGCACGACAGCCGGTCTGGAGACCGGCGTTACGTCAAGGCAGCAGCTTGAGGCCATTGCTTGCCGGCTCCCCGAGCAGCACAGCTTCGTAGGCTCCCGCAGCGTTGCGGTTGAGTACGACGTCCGTAGCGTGATCCAGGCGAAGAATCTCGCGGCCGTCGCGCGAGAGGGTCGCGCAACCACCGCAGGCCAGCTTCAGGATGCGCCCGTCTGCCGCGGTCTTTAACGCAAAGACGCCAACGTAAGCTCCGCTGAACTGGTGCCCATTGACGGCGACCGAAAATGATTTTGGCTGGCCGGATTCGAGCGAGTTGAGATCGGTGAGAATCACGCTGCCGTCCTCGAGCTCGCCGCCCACATCGCTGAGCGGAGATTTTTCCACGTCCAACGCCCCAATCTGGTCGACGCTGAATTGCTTCACGCGAGCGTGCGACGCAATCTCCGCAAAAATCTGGTCGACTGGAGATCCAAGAAAGTCGCGGGTTGCGCTGCCTTCCAGCATGAGCGCACCGCCGCGGCGCGTGTACTCATCGAGAAAAGCCAGCGTGCTGCGCCTCGCGTATTGCGGATAAAGATAGATCACCGCCTGAAATGTGTGCCCGTTCAGCACCGGGCGATTTTTCTGGTCGAGCTTGAGCGATCCGTTGTCGATCAGATCGCTGGGAACCACGGCGCAGCGGTAGCCCGCGTCCCAAATGGCCTGCACCTTCTCCTCGATATGCAATGAGCCGTTGAGATCGTAGCCGTTGCGCGCGCTCTGGTCGGGATACCAGTTGAGCAGCGCCGGCATGCCGAAGACCACCAGCAACGGAAGACGGGGCGCGGCGGGATCGAAGCGATTGAGCAGCCGGATCTTGCGCTCGACAGGATTGATGGCCGCAAGAAACGGCGCGGTCGAGAGGTTGACACCCCAGCGGCCCGTGTCGTTGTAACCGTGGTAATGGAGGCGCGCATCGAAACGCGCGTCGTTCATGGCCTTCACGGCGAAGCGATGAATGTCGCGCCCGTAGAACTGGTCGTACATGATGTTGCCGGGATGCGCGACCAGCAGGCCCATGCGCAAGGGCAGCGATAGGTCTTCGTCGCTCATGCCGTATTGGCGCGGAATGGTCCACCAGTCGATGCCGGTGGCCCAGGCTTCATCGTTGGTCAAGTGATTGTGAAAAGTGTTGTGAATGCCGGCCAGGGTCTTCGTGCCGAAAACCTGCCGCGAGTAGTTGAAGAAATCGCGTTCCTCATCGAGCGGCCCCGCGCGCAGAAAGTCCCAATAGCGATCGATAGCGCGGATTCGCACTTCAGGATGGCCGGCCGGAGCATAACGCGTGTCGAAGAGCGTGCGCGTGAGATCCATACCCGTTGCCAGACGGAAACGCTCGCCGAAAGCCCGCCCCGCCAGATGCCCGCGCCACAGGGCGGTGAGATTCATAGGAATGCGCACGTAGCCGAACTCGTCGAGCGATGTGCCATCCAGCGGAACGTCGCGGTACTGGTCGATGGTGTTGCGCAGCCAGCTTTTGAACGTGCCGCTGTACATATCCATCACGGGATACCAATTGGTTGCCAGCACAAAGGCCGTGTAGCCGGCGTAGCGCGGCCCCAACTCCAGTTGCACTGCGAGCGTGCCGGGCTGCGGCGATGTGCTCTTCACTTTGTCCGTTACATCGGTCAACGTGGCCGGGTCGTACTCGCCGGAACCGGTGGCGCGGAAAACATAGGCCCGCAGCAGTTCTGTCTGCGTGGCCTTTAGCCCGCGCATCACCACGGCAGCCTGCACGGCGCCGCTCCCTTCCGCGTCCAGGGTACCTTCGCCATCTGCAATCGCGGTCTGCTCATCGTCCGCATTTGCGGATTTCGCCCCGCCGGCCCCTCCTCCCAGCAACGTCATACCGATGCGCAGGCCGTTTTGGTGCGCCGTCTTCACAATTCCCGCCACGGCTGTGTGCGCGGCTGGGTTGTTCAGGAAGTCCACGCCCTCGCGCGCGGTCAGGAAAGGGAAATCAAAAGCGGTATCGCGGGAGATGTGCTGAATGTCCTGCGTGTAGCGCTGCGGACTCAGCGTCTCCGGCGTAGTAAACCAATAAAGCAACTCGGGGTAGTGCTGATTGCGGATCGGATCCTCGTACCGGATCTTTAAATTGATGCCCTTAGGTTGATTTTGCGCGATTGCGGCAATCGCCGTGGTCAGGAAAACCGCTAAGAGACCTACTCGTGCTGCTTTCGGGTGCATCGCTCCCCTTCATTCGTTCGTCAGATTCGTGTTTCAGCCGCCGAGGCGAATTATCCCGGGGATCCGCGGGCAGTCGCCTGTATGCGCCTTCGACACCGGCCTATTGTCTCACTTCATTTGCCGCGCGGATTCTCATCTGTAAACTCAAATGAGGCTGACAAGCCCTGAACAGTCACATTTAGGATCGCCTCCACGCCGTCCGGCGCGGGATCGGACGCCGGACAATTGCAGGAAACCCAACCCCCGCGATCCAAAGCAAGAAGAGGTCACGCACTGTCTGTGATGGAGCCGCAGAATTGGGCTCCGGCAGCGCCTCCGCAGCAGCAACTTACCGCCACCCACCGAGTCCGCGACCGAGATCAATATTTTCTCACATCTCTCTATTTATCAATGGTTTAATGACTTTGCTCCACCCCCCTAACCAGGCTGGTTTACGGCTTACTGTATTCCTTACCGTAAATTCACGTTGTCAGCTCAATTGATGGCTCCCTAGGCTTAACCCGTCTCTACGCAATGTTCCATCGCACCTCGTCAACGGCCTGGCCAGATTCTAGTTAAGCCCAGAAGCGCTCGCGAGGTGGAAATTGCAACTTCCCTGCGGGGTATCCCCTTTGGATGATCCGCGTAACCGCAATCATGAGTTGTCAGGCAGCTTGCTTATCGGCCATCCAGGGCAGCGGCCAAACCCTTTTATTGCTGTCTTGATTCAACAGAATGAACAAACTGCAGTATCTCCTGGATGAGGGGGAAAAAACCGGGGGTCAGAAGCGGTTGCCGGCCAGAGTGAGCAATATTGGGCAGATTGCCGCTGCACAGAGCTTGAAATAATGCGTAACCCATAGATCGCGCTGGGCCACTGGGAGTAGAAACGGGAAGTCACAGCGGAAATTCCAGTTAGAACAGCCGCAGATCAAGAACCATAACCAGTAACCGAACATTGGAGGCAATCAAGATGCAAGTCAATCCTGGATCAGCGCAAAATTTGCCTGGTAGCGTGCCGTTGCGTGGAAGAATCTTCCGCGCCGGCCTGTGCCTGACAATCGCGTTGGCAGCACTTCTTACCATTGGAGCACCGCTCCGCGCACAAACCGCATCCGGCACCGTGACGGGCGTTGTGTCCGATCCTGCCGGAGCCGTGGTTCTTGGCGCAAATGTCACCGCCAGGAACACGGCCACGGGCGAAATCCGCAAAACCGTTTCCAATAGCGCCGGAGTCTTCTCCATTCCGGCACTGCCGCCCGGTCCCTACACGGTGGACGCGACGGCGAAGGGCTTTGAGGAAGACACATCTAACCTGACGCTCTCGGTAGGTCAGATTCTGAACATCAACTTCAGCCTGAAAGTGGGATCTGCCAACGAAAAGATTGAAGTTGTCGCCACTGAGTCGACGGGCCTGGAGACCGAAGATCACGAACTGAACGCCACCATGGAAGCAGCGACCATGGAGAGTTTGCCGGAGCAGTCGGGCTATCGTAATGCGACTTTCTACGCGCAGACGACGCAGGCCGGCGTGGAGCCGGGGTCGACGCTGGGCTACAGCAACATCAACTCCAACGTCAGCCAGTACAACCAGCAAAGCAACCAGTTGTTCATCGCAGGACAGGGCTTCTGGTCGACCAGCTACCTTCTGGACGGCGTCATCGACATGAGCTACTTCGATCAGACTGCCACAGTGAACACGCCCGTCGATGCAACACAGCAGGTGGAGATCGTCCGCAACAGCGCGAACGCCCGTTACGACGGCGCCAATACGCTGAATGCAATCACCAAGAGCGGAACCCAGACCATCCACGGCAGCGTCTATGAATATCTGCAGAACAATCAGATGAATGCCAGAGGCTGGGCTGCGGGCCCTCTGGGCGAACTCCGCTACAATTTGTTCGGCGCGGACGCCGGCTGGAAGATCCCGTTCACCAAGGACAAGTTATTTTTCTTTGTCTCCTATGAAGGCTTTCGCCAGGTTCAAGCCGCCTTCCTGCAGGCCTATGTGCCCACGGCGGCAGAACGGTCCGGAGACTTCAGCGCGGATCTGCTTTCGGGCGCAATACCCAACCAGGGTCCAACCGCTGTCTTTGACCCCACTTCCTACACCACAAACTGCCCGGCCGGTGGTTGTTCCGGTACGAGTGTTCTCACGCAGTTTACCTACAACGGCCACCCGAACGTGATCAACCCGGCACTGATCACACCCTTGGCCACCAAGTACCTGAATTTGCTGTATCCATTGCCCAACGGCCGCAACACGAACCTGACGGCCGACAACTACGGGAGCTTCAACAGCCGGACCAAATTCACGCACGACGACTGGCTGGGCCGTGCCGATTACAACCTCAGCGAGAAGGATCACCTCTTCGGAGCCTACGACACCAACAACCCAGACATCATCCGTCCGGAGGATTGGGACAGCGGCGACGATAGTCCTGCAGGGAACCCCATACTTGACGTCAAGGAGCATAACCAACTCTACGGAACAGACATCTACCTTGAAGAGAGTCACGTACTGAGCCCAACGCTTGTGAATACCGCGCGCGTCGGCTATGCGCGCTCCGTGAACGGACAGCAATTTGACCAGATCGCCAATGGCACGGACTATTTCCACCAGGTATTCGGGCTTACCGGCCTGAATCCGTCGCCAACGGTCTGGGGCACACCGGGCCTCAACGTAGGCGGCTACTCCGGCGTCAGCGGCTCCCCGCTTGGCGAGCATCAGAACATGTTTGAGTACATCGATGAGGTCAACCTGCTGCGCGGCAAGCACTCGATCTTCTTCGGCGCAGAGGTTGACGTCGTCGACTACAACGCATTCTGGTATACGGGAAGTCCCAACGGCGGCTTGAGCGCAAGCGGCCAATACACCTACAACGGTTGCAACAGTACCTGCCCAACCGGCACTACGAATACCGCGACCGCTGCCTGGCAAAACCCCTCGACCTTTCTCGTGACAGGAACCCCCAGCGAAACCGTCAATGGCACCAAGTTCAGCGGCATGCCGGCGGCCAACCAACTGGCGGACTTTTTGCTGGGAGATTACAACGGCCTCAGTGCCACCGCAGGCAGTCAGATTGGGCACTTCCATCAACACAACATCATGCCCTACGTCCAGGACGACTGGCGTCTTTCGAACAAGGTCACCCTCAACCTGGGCATGCGCTATGACTACTACTCACCAGTCACCGAGGCGCAGGGCCACGCCGGCATCCTCAACCCCGTCACAGGCACGTTCAGCGTGCAGTCCTACAACTCAAACCGGTTCAACTTCAGCCCCAGGGCTGGGTTCGCCTACGCGCTCGACAGCAAGACTGCCATCCACGGCGGAGGCGGCATCTACTATTACCAGTTCAGCTACTATGACCTGACGAACATGATGAACAATCCGTACTACAACACGGGGCTGAACGCCACGCAGACCGCGACCAACCCTGTCGTCTGGACCGGGACTACCGCGAATCCCAACATACCCGGCTCGACAAAAGGGCAGCTGGAGATCCTCAAGTTGGCAAATGCAGAATCCATCTGGGCCGCGATGCCTGCGCCGAGCGGCGTATTCGTACCCGGCAACTCAACGTTTGCCCAGAAAATGCCCACCAGCTACAGCGAGCAATGGAACCTGGCCGTGCAGAGAACCTTCGGCAGGGACTATTTGCTCACAGTCGACTACGTGGGAAGCTCGAACCACCACATCTTCAACTACAGCAACATCAACCAGGCCGCTTTGAGCTCCACCGGCACCGGTACCACGGCCAACATCAACGCTCGCAGACCGTACCAGTCAGTCCAGGGCAACATCGAGGAGTATCACAAGTGGGGTTCATCCCACTACGACGGGCTCGAAGTCCAGATGAAGAAGAGCTACACCAACGGCTTGCAGTTCAACGCCAACTACGTCTGGGGCAAGTCCATGGACTTCCAGGACTCCGATCACAAGGCCACCGGCGAGATGGGCAACAACCCGCAGATTGACTATGGGCGCACGGACTTCATGCAGAAGTACGTCATCAAGGTGTCGGGCGCATACGAACTTCCCATCGGCAAGGGCAAATGGCTGCTGAACAGCGGCAAGTGGTGGGAGAACGAGCTGGGCGGATGGAAGTTCAGCGGACTGCTCGCGATCAGAGCTGGCATGCCGTTCAACGCAACCGCCGGCGACAACTCCAATACCGGCGGCGGCATTCAAAATCGCGCCACGGCAACCTGCAACGGAAACGGTGGCGCACCCGGCTTTGTTCCTAAGGCAGCCAATGCATTGTCACCATATTTCAACACCTCCTGCTACACAGTCCCGACGACCAACGTATTCGGCAATGAACGCCGCAACGACTTGAACGGACCGAGAAACACCAACCTGGACCTGGCTGCCTTCAAGCAGTTCGAACTCTGGGAGAACCTGAAGTTCCAGTGGCGTACTGACGCATTTGACTCGCTGAACCATCCGTTGCCCGGCATGCCGAACCAAAGCTGCTGCAGCGGCACATTCGGCGAAATCACCTCAAAGGGCAACGCGCGTACCATCCAGCTTTCAGGAAAGTTTCTCTGGTAAAGCCATAACCTTTCCTCCTGGAGAGAGCGCTGGCCCGGGGCAAACCGCCCGAGCCAGCGCATTTTTTTTGCGGGCACTGCGATCCACCACGGTTCCATTTGGGGTCAATCGCATTTGGAATAGAAGTCATGAACCGACGACGTTTTGAAAGGGCACGGCTTCAGCCGTGCCGCAAGTATCCACCAAATCGTCGGGGCTTTAGCCGCTGCGGAATGTATTTGTTGCCTTCTAAAACCACCCCTCAGGGGCTAAAGCCCCGCTGTTTATGCACCCTTCATGGCACAGCTAAAGCCGTGCCCTTTCAAAACCAAATTTATGCGACCAGATTTAGTACGTGCGAAAAGCCACCACTTCCGCGTGGAAGGGCGTGCCGCTCATGCGCGCGGTCTTGAGCAGAATTTCAAAATAGGGAATCTTGTTTCCCGGAAGCTTTTTCAGGAAATTGCTCATGGCTTCTTCCGATGTCACAAATTCGCCCGCCGCATTGGTAGCCTCGGCGTTGGTGCCCTCGATGATCAGCGCGCTTCCGGTGCGGCTGGGGTTGGGCAGATACGCAATCACGCTATAGCCCAGCGATGCGTAGGGATCGGCAGGTTGCGTGTATAGCGCCTGCTCGCCGGCCCGCGGGTGCAGATTCACCACGAACGATTGATCCAGAGTCGCGTCGTATTTCACCAGAAAATTCATCTCGTCGGTGAAGAGATCGACCCAGGGGTTTGATTTGCGGCTGCCGATGAGAATTACGTTGTCGCGCTTAACTGAATCGGTAGTAAATTCGCGGGCATAGGAAATATGAACGCTTGTCGAACGCGGGTAGAGCGCCACAATCCGCTGTGCCACCTGAAAATCTCCGAAGCTCCCGTTATTCCTGGACGCAATGGATTCGAATGCGATGGGATTGGCGACCTTGTTATCCGCTGTGCACAGGGAGAACGAATGGATCTGGCTCATGTAGCTGCGATTCAAATAGTCGCTCAGCGGATACGACTGCTTCATCATATCTTCGACAATTGCAAATGAGGTGTCGGCAAGAACGATGTCGGTCCCCTGCGCGGAATCCAGAAAGCGCGGCCAAAATTCAGCCAGGGCGGGCTGCCCGTCCCAGGTGTACACCATTTTGTGCAACGACCGATTCTCCATCCACAGTGAGGCGCAGGCAATGGCCAGCACAAGTGCGACCGCAGAAACCACGAGCAGCGGCAACTGCGCACGCCACCACGGCGCGATGACCGCGGGCGGCAATGCCGCAGCCGCGGCTTCGGCAGCTTTAGCCGCTTCGCTGGGCGGAGCTTCCGCGCGCCAGCGGAAGATGGGCGTGTAGCTGCCGCGCGGAATGTCAAAGATGAGGGCTTCATCCTTGCCTTCCGCCGCGAAGTACGCTTCCACGCGACGCCGCAATTCCGTCGCGCTTACTCTGACAATGTTGTCCTGGCTGGTATCGTAGGAGTCCCTGCGCCCGAAAACGGCCTGGCCAATTTCCTGCTCGTGAATGTCGCTGAGGCCCTCTTTGATCGACTTTTTCCCAACGTAGTAGAGGAACTCCTTGAGGCGGGTGGCCCGCTTCAAATGATCGCTTGCAGCGGCAGCTTCGAGCACCCTCCAGGCCGCCTCGGGAGTGATGGGATGAGCCGCGCCTTTGGGATCTGAACTCATTGCGAAACTGAAAATGCTCCACTCACATTGGGGCCGCGAGGCTAGTGCGAAGAAAACCGGGGACTCCCCGTCCTTTGTATCACTCCGGTCTGGCAAGCGTCCAGGTTTTCGACTGTAACACATTGAAAGGTAAAGGCTTGTGCAGGCGATCCGGCTACGCGGGCGCGGTCGGCTTTTTCTGTCGATAAAAGGCCGATCTCCATCCCCTCAATTCGCGGCCTTCCCAGGCTTAAGTTGCTCTCTCTTCATAGATTGCCCGCGACGGGGCACACGCGCCGTGTACCATCAGAGGGAAGCGAAAAAGCGCCGCAATTGGCCTCGATCGTCGTGGAGGAACTCCCGTTAAACGATTGATTTTGAAAATCTTACGTCCTTTTACTGTATTCCTTACGGTAAATTGACTTGTCACCCCCTGCCCGTGCCGAACAGACTGGCGTAGCTTCCAAGAATCCCGGTAGCCAGGCGCCTGAACTGCGGCCTTCACAAGCTTTTTTTGGCGGCTGGAAGAGGATATCGCGGGATCGATTTACAAAGTCAGGAAACCATCTGCTGGGGGAAAGAATCGCTGAGCGGCAGACAGACTAGAACGGCCGCCACCCCCCGGAAACCATCAACTTTTGCACCTCAGACATAAGCGTAACCAAAACCGCGGACGGCTAACATGGGCATCCGTAATCCTGTGCGTGGAAGACCTCCATGCGGACACGCGATCACAAACGGTCGGGACTCGCAGATCCCGCGTTGCTTTAGAAATTTGGGAAGGAATCGCCTCTTGAAGAAGAAGGGTTTTTGCGGAATTGCGGCAGTTGGTTTTTTGCTTTCTGGAATGGCGTGGGCGCAATCGGCCCAGCAAATCGCCACGCAGTCTCTGCCGGCGCAGGCGCAGCAGGTCATCGAGCGTCTGGGGCAGTTGAATCGTCTGCCCGATGCACAATGGCGGGTTCATCCCGGCGATCTGCCGCATGGCGAGAGTCCTGATCTTGACGATTCAGGTTGGGCGGCGGTGAAGCCCGGCGACGAAGGCGGCACCGACGCTGCCTGGTATCGGGCCTGGATTGAAGTGCCGAAGGACCTGCACGGTTACGACCTGAGCGGCACAAGAATCTGGTTTCAATTCCGCGCGCGCGCAGCGGCGAGCCGTGAGATGCCGACCGAGATTGTGTACTTCAACGGGCGGCGCGTCGCCATGGGCGAGAGCCTGGAACGCATGGTTTTGCTGGACGGAGCCAAGCCCCAGGAGCGAATTCTCGTAGCTGTGAAACTGCTGGCGACCGACAGCAACAAACGCTTCCAGAGCGCGGGAGCACAAATCGAATTTTCCGAGCGCCGGCCCAATCCGCAAGATTTGCACGACGAGTTTCTTTCGGCATCGCTGCTATTGCCCAGCTTTTCAAAGAATGCCGAAGCCGACAATGCAACGCTCGTGAAGGCGATTGAGACCGTCGATATCAAGGCCCTCGATGCGGTCGATCAAGACAGATTCGACGCCTCGCTGCGAGCCGCGCAGTCGACGCTCGAGGCGCTGAAGCCCGTGCTGCAACGGGCGACCCTGCATCTTACAGGCAACTCGCACATCGACGCGGCGTGGCTTTGGCCGCGTTCGGAAACGGTCGACGTGGTGAAGCGCACCTTTTCCACCGCGCTGCAACTGATGCACGAGTACCCCACCTACACTTACTCGCAATCCGCGGCAGTGTATAACGACTGGCTGGCGGACAAGTATCCCCCAATTAACGATGAGATCAAGCAGCGCATTCAGCAGGGCCGCTGGGAAGTAGTCGGCGGTATGTGGGTGGAACCGGACCTGAATCTGCCTGACGGAGAATCGACGGCGCGGTCCATCCTGATCGGCAAGCGGTGGTTCCAGCAGCACTATGGAGTGGATGTGCATGTTGGCTGGAATCCCGATACCTTCGGTTACAACTGGCAGCTTCCGCAAATTTATAAAAAATCGGGCATCGATTTCTTCGTCACCCAGAAGATGTCGTGGAACGACACCAACAAGCTGCCTTTCAAGTTTTTCTGGTGGGAATCTCCCGACGGCAGCAAGGTGCTGACTTATTTCCCCCATGGATATGGGGACAGCGATCTGAACCCGGTACACCTCTCTGCCGAACTCGTTGAAGCGCGCAAACTCGCTCCCGGCTTGACGGACATGATGGATCTGTATGGCGTGGGCGATCACGGCGGAGGCCCAACCCGCGACAATCTCGACGACGGACTGCGCTGGATGCAGCCGGACAAGGTGGCGCCGAAGATGGAATTCGGCACCGCATTTCCGTATTTGTCCGGAATTGAAAAACAAATCGCTCCGGATTCGAAGACCTGGAACTACCGCAGCATTGCCGGGGGTTATCAATATCCGCCCGCGCCTCCCGCCGGTGAAATTTCCATTCCCACGTGGAACGACGAGCTTTATCTGGAGTTTCACCGCGGCGTGTTTACAACGCAGGCCAACCTGAAGCGCAGCCTGCGCGACGGCCCGGAACAGGCTCTGCATGCGGAGAATTACGCTTCGCTGGCGTGGCTCGATGGCGACCCGTATCCCTCCGATGAGCTGACCGACGCATGGAAGAAGATCACGTTTAACGGCTTCCACGATCTTGCCGCAGGCTCGGGCATTGCCGTCATCTACCGCGACGCGCAAAAGGATTTCGACCAGGTGCGCTGGGAGACGAATGAAATCTCCGCAAATGCGCTGCACACGCTCGCGGAGCGCATCGATACGAATGCGCCGGGTGGAGTTCCGGTGCTCGTCTTCAATCCGCTGGCATGGCCACGCTCCGCCCAGGTTGAAGTCGACGCGCAATTGCCCGCGCCGGCTACTGGCGTCGCGGTTCTCGATGCACACGGAGCGGTTCTGCCCTCGCAGATTCTTTCCGCCGACGCGCAGACGCACACCTTCCATCTGCTCGTCGAGGTTCGCGATCTGCCGCCCATGGGCTATGAAGTTTTGCGCGTCGTTCCCGGCCATCGCACCTTCGTGAGCGATCTCAAAGTGAGCGCAACAACGCTTGAGAACGCGAACCTGCGCGTGGTCGTCGATCCGAAGACCGGCTGCATCACGAGCCTCTTCGACAAGAAAGCGAACTTCGAAGCACTAGCGCCCGGAGCCTGCGGCAATCAACTTCAAGCCTTCAAAGATCTGCCGAAGCAATACGATGCCTGGAACATCGATCCCGGAACGCTCGATCAGCCACCGGCGCTTTTAACCCAGGCAGACGCGGTCGAAGTGGTCGAACAGGGACCTTTGCGCGGCGTCATTCGCGTAACGCGACACTGGCAGAATTCCAAGTTCGTGCAGCAAATCGTTCTCAGCGTCGGCAGCGACGAAGCTGAAGTCGTGAACGACATTGACTGGCACGAGACCCACGTATTGCTCAAGGCTGCGTTTCCGTTGGCGGCTTCAGCGCCCTTCGCGACCTACGAAATTCCCTACGGAAGCATCGAGCGGCCGACCACGCGCGACAACAGTTGGGAGAAGGCTCGCTTCGAAGTGCCGGCGCTGCGCTGGGCCGATGAGGGCAACGGGCAGCACGGCCTGAGCCTCATCAACGATTCGAAGTTTGGATATGACGCCGTGGGCAACCTCCTTCGCCTGACGCTGCTGCGCTCGCCCACCGCGCCCGATCCCGAAGCCGACCGCGGTCATCAGCACTTCCGTTATGCGCTCTATCCTCATGCGGGAGATTGGAAGCAGGCCATGACCGTCCGCCGCGGATACGAGTTCAACGAAGCGCCTTATGCAATCCAGGTCGCCGCGCACGCGGGAGCGATGCCTTCGGAATTCTCCTTCGTGACCGTTTCCGCGGACAACGTGGTTCTATCGGCTATGAAGAAAGCTGAAGACAGTGACGCGCTCGTCTTCCACTTGTACGAGTGGGCGGGCAAAGAGGCGACGGTGGAGCTGAAAGTTCCGCATGGAGCAACGGGCGCGACGGAAACCAACCTGATCGAACAGCCCGAAGGAAAAGCGCTCGCCGTCGACAACGATCTCATCCATGTTGCAGTTCACCCCTTTGAAATTCTTGCAGTCCGCGTCGATTATCCGCACAAGACGCGGTGATTTTTGCTTTGGACCTCTCGGTTGCTTTCGCATGAAGATGTCCGCTGCGTTTCTGCAGCGGACATCTTCATCGAGCGCATTTCATAAACAGTTTCGTGAAAGGGCACGGCTTTAGTCGTGCCGAAAGAACCTCTGCTTTGTAACAAGGGCACAGCTTTACAGCTTGCTGAAAAACTCGGCTATTCGGGAGCCGGAGGGAGCGGGGGCTTTAGCCTCCGGAATAAAGGCCCTCAATTCAGCGTGGCTTTAGCCACGGGCTTTTCTTCCAAAACATCGGAGAGACTTTTTCAGCAAGCTGTTTAGCCCGACCAACAGAACTTCAGCTTTGTAACAAGGGCACGGCTTTAGTCGGGCCGACACAACTTCAGTTTCGTGAAAGGGCACGACTTTAGTCGTGCCGAATAATGCAGATAAATCCGAGGCTTTAACCCCTGAGGGATGTTTTGCAGCCCAAGGGATTTATGCAGCCAGTTCAACCAACCACGGAGCCGCTCGATTGAATCGCAGAGAATTCTGTTGTAGCCTTCTTGCGCTCTCGAATGCGGCCGCAGCGCGGCGGCTCTGGGCGGCTGAAAATAACTCGCCACGCATCGCGCCCGCGGTGTGGGACAGCTCCAAATCCATTCACTTCGTACTGAACGATCTGCTGGACCATCCGTTCTACTGGTGGCCCCGTACTCTGCTCACGTATCCCATCGAGTTCCAGCAGCCCGTCGATCTGGACCGGTTCACATTGACGCGCACTGACACCGGCGAGCGTGTGCCGATGCAGTTTTCAGCGATCGTGCGCGACACTTCCGGCGTCAAGTCGGCCACGCTCAACTTCTGTTCCGATCTCCCCAGCGGCGGCCGTTACGAATTTGTTTTGTCGGCTGCAAACGCTCCCGTCGCAATCCCGCCGCAAGTCAAGGAAATCCGCGAAGGCAACACCATCGTGCTCGATTCGGGCGCAATGCGTGTACGCATTCCAGCCAGCCAGCAAGTCCACGGCGACGCGCCGGGGCCGATCTTGCAGGTTTCGCGCGGCGGCGCCTGGGTCGGTTCATCGGTCCTCAGTTTTGACGGCGACAGAATTGTGCGCATCACCACAAGCAGCATCGAGCACGGGCCGCTCTTCATAGCTTACGAAATTGCCTACGAGTCAGCCGGCGGTTCGCGCTATGTAGCGCGCGTTCAGTGCACCGCCGGATTCGATTTCATTCGCTTCCAGGAAAACATGGAAGGCATGAAGCCCGGCGTGCATGGCGCATTCACTGCCACTTGGTCGGGATTTCCCGTCACCCATCGCCAGGCGCCCAATCATCCATTCCCTTTGCCAAGCGTCACTCGCCCTTACGACGCATACGATTGGGAGCGCATCGACGCGCTTTTTCCTCTCAATCCTGTTGCGCTGCCCGATGGCCAGATTTCCTTCAATCTCGGAATCTATCAGACGTGGACCGCTTTTCACAGCGACACCTCTGCGAATTTCTGGAGCGACAAATCGGGCGACGCACTCGGCGTGTTCATCGACAAAGTGGCGGAGTGGCAGGATCACGAGTATGCCAACCACACGGAATCGGAAACCACGCAAGTGCGTTTTTACTATCAGAATGACCGCTTCACGTGGAAGTGGCTACTGACGCGCGGCAGCCGGTCGATGTGTATAGCTTTCTACGATCACGACAAAGACAAGCAGGCCATGCAGCGGTTGGAGCAGGCTGCGCAGCCCGTAGAAAAAGACGGCGTCTCCTACCATGGTGAGCGCAACTACACTTCGCACACCATGTTTTTGCAGAACCGCTACGGCACACTCGATCTGAATGCGGTCAAAGATTGGATCCTCGAATATCCCGAGAGCGCCCGCCGGCCCCCGGTCATCTTCGAAACGGGATCGGTGAAGGATGCCGATGAGTTGGAGCGGCGCGTGATGACGCTCGAGTACGTGGGAACGCTCCCGCTCACCGGCACGCGCGAAAACGGCGGCATGGGGCCCATCCCCGGCAGAGGCATCGTGAACTTCAGCCCCGTCCCCAGCCGGCAGATTCAGGGATGGTGGATCGACGCGTTCAACCGCCTCGCCGCATCCATGACCGAGCGCCAGCGCAAGCGGCTCACCGCCATGTATCTGTTTATCGCCTACGTGCATGCCGGCGAAGATTTCATGCCGCTGATTCCCATGCTGAGCGGCCATCCCAATTTTCTCGCCGAAGTGAAAGGCAATCCGGCGGCGATGGCCTTTCTGTTTCCCGATCATCCCATGGCGCGTACCTGGGCGGACCTGTGGCAAAAAGCTGTGGAACTGAACACGCGCTACAACACGCGCCCGCAAGTAAAAACCTGGGACGCTGCCGGAGGCCGCTGGACCGAAAATCTCGGCACATACGTCTGGGCTTTTCTGCGGCCCTCGCTGCGCACGGATTTTCTGCTACGCAAATTTGACGGCGTGGAGCGCTTCCTCTCGCCGCAACTTGCGGAGATGGCAGATTGGCTGGTGCATACGCTCTCCGCGCCGTTCGAGGGCGAAACCGCGCAGGCCTACAAGGATTTGCAAACGCTTGCCTACGGGCACGAGTGGGGCGCGGTGGCGCCGGGTAAAGGGCCGCAGCGCGTTCACCCACCGCAAGGCGCGCACTCCGAACGGCGCGTGCCTCCGCGTTCGCTGTGGTACCTGGGCACATGTTTGCAACGCTACGCGCCTCTTGTCGCCGAGCACGCCATGTGGGCCGCGCGCCCCACCAATCAGGACATGGAGACGCAGCTCAACCAACCCAACGCGTGGGACGCGATGTATCGCACCCCCGACAATCCGGGCACCAAGCCGCAACTGCGCACGCGCAAGTTCACGGGGTACGGCATCGTGCTGCGCTCCGCAATCGACACGCCGGACGAGCTTTCGATCCATTTGCAACAGATCGATCAGGGCCCGAACTACCGCTGGGGAGTCGCCGACGAAGGCGGTTGCGGCGCGATCTATTTCTTCGCGGCCGGCAAGGCGTACAGCTTCAACGGCTCTGAAGACGTGGGCGACCGCGCCGATCAGGACACCGACTTCTGCACCAGCTTCGGCGTTTTCAAAAACGGCGAGTTCCGCTCCATCGGCATGAACGTTCTCTCGCAGCCGCTTTATGACTTGGGCACGGGCCAGTTCGCCGAGCTCCGATCCCGCGACGGCGATACCGCGTATTCGTGGCCCGAGTACGTGAGCCGCAGCCTCCTCTTGGCCGGTCGCGAATACTTCATCGTCAACGACCGGCTGATGAACGAGTCGCTCGTTCACCGCCTCTCGTGGTTCGTGCGCCGTGGCAGTGAGCTGCCCACCATCAAACTGCTGCGCGGTGCCGTTCCCGGCAACAAAGAAACACAACGCACCGACATTCAAACCGAAGCCACCACTGGAGTCTGGTTCGATGGGGTCGGCGATTCCATGGCGCTGGTCAGTCATCGCAAAGACATCGACGCGACGGCCACGCCGTTCGGCTGCCGCGTGCATGTGGACGATATCGACGACATCATCTTCAATCATCACGGCGGCGCACATTTTGCCGAAGGCGATGCGGTCTTCGATGGGACTGCGGGATTGATTCGCAAAACCAAGGCCGCAGTCGAATTCGCACTCTTCCACGGCACGCGCATCGGCGTTGCGGGATTCACTTTCAGCACCGACGACACGGACCTGGGCATCGGCGGCAAGCTTGTTGCAGGCCAGCCGCCGCAAGGTGAATATTTTGCGCCGAAGCCGAGTTCGCTGCGAATCTCCGCGCCAGCTCTCGACAGCAAGAGCTTTTTCTATGTCGACGGCGCCGCCCTGAGCGCGAAGCATGAGCAGGACACCATCGTGATCAGTCTCGCGGCAGGACATCATCATTGGGAGCTGACCGATCAATCGCCGGTGCCGATTGCGCCCAGTGTTCTGCGCACGGAGAATCACGCTGGAGGCGCGCGCGTAATTCTGGCCGAGGTTGCATCGGTCTCGCAGTACCGTTTGGAGTTGAGCAAAGATTCCGGAGCAACGTGGACAGCATTGCCGGCGCAGGCTCAGCCGGCGATCGAGTTGAACGGCCTTCTCAACGGGCAAAAAGTGCATGTCCGCGGCGTCGCGATCAATGCGCAACACGAAAGCAAACCCGGCCCAGGGTATCCACTCTATGTCACCGATCAGCCGCCCGCGCCGCCCGACGGCTTGCATGTCGATTTGTCCTACGGGACCGCGACCGTGAGTTGGGGAGAAATATTGGGCGTCACCGAGTACCGTCTGTTCGCGAGACTCGACGGCGACAGCGAATTTCAGTTGCTCTATCACGGGCTGGAACAAAGCTATCGCGACAAGCGTCCGGAGTTTCACGGCTGCAACGCCGCTCCCGGTGAAGATCGCACCGGCCACCCGCCAGTCATCGTGCAATATTACGTGACGGCTTCGAACGGAAATGGCGAAAGCGCGCGATCGCGGATCGCCGATACCAATCCTGCCTCGTGGCGCAACTGGGATCCCAGGCCCGGCGAGCCGTTCCGCCGCGTGTTGAGCTTTACCCCCGATTCGCCGCCATCAACCAGCCCGTGGCCGCGTTACTACCCGGAATGAAGCAAACTGCCGGCCATCCACAAAGAGGTGCAGTGATGTATTGTCCTGTTTCGCCGTCGGCGCGCCGCGTTTCGAATCTGCGGGTTCTGGTTTTTCTTTTCGCCACGATTTCGATCGCGCATTTTTTTTCGGCTCAATGCGCAAAGGCATACGATCCCGCGCGCTGTTCGCCATGGGTTGCCACGTGGGGCACGGCGATGGCGGAGGCGTTCAACGGAGGTGCGCCCGATGTTACAGGGCAAACGCTGCGCCTCATCGTGCATACCAGCGTGGGCGGCTCCGAAGCGCGCATCTGGCTCTCAAACCGGTTCGGCGTAGCGCCGATTCACATTGGCTCAGCGCACATCGCCGTCAGTGTCGATCCGGGCACGAACGCAAATCCCGCAGCGAATCTCGATCAGAGCGCCATCAAGCCAGGGACCGATCGCGTACTGACCTTCAACGGCGACACCGCGGTGACCATCCCTCCCGGTGCGACGATCGCGAGCGATCCCGCAACGCTCGATGTGCCCGCGCTCCAAAACCTGGCCGTGAGCCTTTACTTTCCTGAGCCGACGCTTGCCACAACCCTGCATCCTGGCGCGCAGCAAAGTTCCTATCTCGCAACCGGCGACGCCACCAGCGCTGCCGATCTGACGGGAAAATTGTGGACGAGGAATTCCTGGTACTTCTTGACCGGCGTCGACGTTTACGCGCCCGGTGCATCGGCGGTTGTTGCTCTCGGCGACTCGATCACCGACGGCAATCACTCTACGGCGAATGCAAACCGGCGCTGGCCCGACGATCTTGCGGTGCGCCTCGCGCAAAATCCGGCTACGCGCAAAGCCGGAGTACTGGGCGTCGTCAACGTGGGCACCAGCGGCAGCCGTCTGCTTCTTGACGGCGACGGCCCCAACGCCATGGCGCGCCTTAACTGGGACGGACTCGACCGCAGCGGCGTGCGTTATCTGATTCTCTTTGAGGGCATCAACGATATTGAGGCGCAAACGCGCGTGCATCAACCCTACGACGCGCTCGTGAAGCAGTTGGAATGGGGGCTCGCACAGATCGCTACGCAGGCGCACGATCACGGCATCAAAGTTTTCGTGGCAACGCAGATGACGGATTGCCGCAACTTCCAATGCACCTGGCCAGAAGGCGAGAAGGCGCGGACCGCGTTCAATGAGTGGACCCGAGCGAGCAGACTTTTCGATGGGCTCATCGATTTCGATCTCATCACGCGCGATCCGCAGCATCCCACGCAAATGCTGGAGCGGTATAACTCGGGAGACTATGTCCACCCCAACGACACGGGATACCAGGCGATGGCCGACGCAATCGATTTGAGTTTGTTTACAAGCGATCCGCCGCAGACACAACGCGGTGCGAATCCCGTTTCACACTAAAGCCGTTCCATTGCACGGAGGATCGTAGTGCGCCGAAGAAAATTCATCCGCAATTTGTTGCTCGTCTCCGGGGGCGGAGTGGCCGGACTGGCCTTAGAGCGCGAGTCAGCCATCAAGCCCGGTCCGCCGCCTGAGAAGTCGATGGGAGACTCTCGAGTTGCGCACCCTCGACCGGGCGATGCGCCGTTCAGCAAAACTCCCATCGCTCCCGATTATGCCGCCCGTCGCCGCATGTTTCTGGACTGGGTTGCGCAGCGCGGCACTCCTCAGGAGCGCAATGGCGTGCTGATTGACCTGGTGAAGTTTGAAGCAGGCACATGCAAGGCGATCACTCCGGCCGCGCTTGATGATGCGCTGGCCTTCGTCAATGCCCGGCGCGACCCTTCTGATTTCACATTAGCGGATCTTGTGCGGCTCTATTATTTGCACAAGGACACGGGATTTCTGAGCCCCACGCAAGTGGGCGCGGTCCGCGACGCGTTGCTGAATTATAAGTACGCACTCGACGAACCCGGCAAATCCGAAACCATGATGTGGACTGAGAACCACCAGATTCTCAGCCACGGTTCCGATTATCTGGCGGGGCAAATCTTTCCCAATGAGAAGTTCAGCAACGACGGGCGCACCGGAGCCGAACATCGCGACAAGGCGCGCGAGCTTGTGTTGCGCTGGATCGATTACCGCGCACGTACCGGCCCCGCTGAATGGGATTCAATACCCTACTACAACATGGATCTTGCGGCGCTTCTGAATCTCGTCGAGTTTGCGCAGGACCCCG
Organism: Occallatibacter sp.; assembly: GCA_031296305.1. Lineage (GTDB taxonomy): Bacteria > Acidobacteriota > Terriglobia > Terriglobales > Acidobacteriaceae > Telmatobacter. The sequence continues at coordinate 23,463 of JARLFZ010000034.1, forward strand.
ATGTCCAGACCCGCGCCATCATGATGGTCGATCTGCTCATCTTCGATCTCGCCGTGAATTCCTATTACGGCCAGTTGGGAACCTCGCACGGCCGCGCCTACACCAACAACGTGCTCAGCGCAGCCGGAGACAGCCTCATGACCTTTCAGGCGCTTGTCTTTGGATGCGGGCGCTTGCAAACAGCCGATATGGCTAGCTCCATGCTGGTCACAGGCAAGCGCTATGTTGTTCCGCCGGCTCTCGAGGCCATCGGGCTCGACATGCCGCAGGAACTTCTGAACTTCGAAAGGCATTCGATTCCGCTCACCGCCGACGCCGCCGCGCAATATGGCTTGAGCCTCACCGATCTTCGCGATGTAGAAACATGGTGGGCGATGGGCGCGTTCACCGATCCTGCCGTGATCAATCTGACCTACGACGCCATCGAGAAATATGACCTTTGGAATTACAAAGAATTCCAGCCTCTCAAAACCACCGGCAGATTTCTGCGGCGTCCGGGGCTGTTGCCCGCGACGAGTCGTTTACTTAGCCCGGATTCAAACGGCGCGCTGCTTTCGGAGGTCAACAAAATCACCTATCGCACGCCAGATGCAATGCTCTCGACAGCGCAGGATTATCGGCCGGGCGAAGAGGGCGCGCAACAACACATTTGGCAGGCGACGCTCGGACCTTATGCAGTTGTGTTTGTCACCAATCCTGGATCGCATGAGCGCAGCCAGGGCCCCGGCTACTGGTCGTCCAACGGACGCATGCCGCGCAACGCGCAGTACCGGAATGTTCTGATCTCGATCTACAACATCGAGGGCCACGTTGTGCCCGGCCGTCTCGAATCGCGGCCCTACGGTTACACACATGCGTATTTTCCCAAATGGGCGTTCGATGAAATCGTCGAAGCGCCATCGCCTTCGGGTGGAGGCTGGACATTCGGCCGCGTCGCAGATGGTTACATCGCGCTGTATTCGCATCTTCCGCGCCAGTGGGTCACATCGGGATCGGAGGCCGATCGGGAGATCGGGGCTCCCGGCTTTGAGAATGTGTGGATCTGCCAGGTTGGCCGCAAAGCAAATGATGGCGCGTTCTCCGCTTTCGTCGATTCGATTCGATCGGCGCCTGTCACGGTGGAGAAGCTCCAGGTTCGCTACAACTCTCCAGGGAACGGAGATCTGCAATTTGGTTGGAGCACGCCGCTGCTGCTGAATGGGAATGCGGTTCCTCTGCACGGCTATCCTCGTTGGCAGAACCCGTACACGCACACAGATTTTGGGTCCGAGCAATTTCGCATCGCATGCAATGACAAGCGCCTTGAGCTAAATTTCCAGAGCGGATCGCGAACGATGGCGTGAAATTCGCTACTGCTGCGCGTCCTTGTACTCTTCGTACCACGCCATTTGGATCGCTTCCAGGCGCGGCTCGCTGGACAGCTTCGGATCGTCGGCGAAACCGGCCAACTCCGTGACGTAACGATGCAGATCGGTGAATCGCACCGTGAGCGGATCGAGCGAGGGAAATTTTTTCGCCAGCTCAATGCCGATTTCTTCGGCGTCGGTCCAGTGGATTTCGCGCGCCATGTTTCGCTCCCTACTTAGGCTCGGCTAACGCCAGCGGCTTTCCCTCAGAGACGTAATTGCGGTTCCAACTGGGAACTTCGACGACGTAATCTCCGGGGCGGCTAATCACGGCCTGGCAGCCCAGCCGCGAATTCAATTGTTGGTCGGCGGCCATATCGAGGCGGTCTAGTTCATCGTCCTCCGCTTCGCTCAGACCCTCCGCGCCCTCCTTGATCCACACGTGGCAGGTAGTGCAGGCGCACGATCCGCCGCATGCGTGATCGAGAAAGACGCCGAAGTTCTCCGCGACATCGAGAAATGACATGGGCTTGCCGTGGTGATCGTAAGGCATGGCGCCGAATTCAAACTCCACCGTGCGGCCCTCGGGGAGAAAAGTGACGCGCACAAGCTTGTCGGGCGGTATCTCTTTCTTTAACATCTCACTCACGGCTCTCGTTCTCCGGGCGATGACCTGCTAACACCGCTAACTCCGCCAACTCCGCTAGCTCCGCTGTCATTTAAACTCCGCCGGCGCGAAGTCATGGGGCGCGGAGACGGCGTCGTTCACCTCTTTGCCGGCCTCGTTCATCGTCTTTCCGCGAATGGCGCTTGAAACCGCCGCATCCATCATCAACTCCGCGAACCGGCGCGTGGCCTTGTCGAGTGCAACCATGGCCTGGCTGATCGCGTTCAAATCGCTGCCCTGCATGATCAGAACCAGCCGGTCGCGCGCTGCGGCGATGGCCGCCTGCTCTTCCGCGCTCAATTCGTTCCACGCAGGATTCTGCGGAGCGCGGCCGACGGCGGCAAGAATCGTGTCGGCCTCGTTGCGCGCTTCAATGAGCAGACGTCGAGAAAAATCCTCCTCGGCATGGTCGAAGGAATCGAGAATCATGTTTTCGACCTGCTCGTCCGTGAGACCATAGGTCGGCTTCACCTCAATCTCCGCGGCCTTCCCGCTGCGCTGCTCGCGCGCGGTGACGTGCAGAATGCCGTCGGCGTCGATGAGGAAGCGCACCTCGATACGCGGCAGCCCCGCCGCCATGGGCGGAATGCCTTTCAGATCGAAGCGCGCCAGGGAGCGGCAATCGGCCGCCAGTTCGCGCTCGCCCTGTAATACGTGAATCGCCACGTTGGTCTGTCCATCGACGCCAGTGGTGAAGTGCTCGGTTGCCGAAGCGGGGATCGTGGAGTTGCGCTGGATGATGCGCGCCACCGTTCCGCCTAATTGCTCAATGCCGAGCGAAAGCGGCGTCACGTCGAGCAGCAGCATGTCGTCGGTGGTTTTCGATGCACCGGCCAGAATGCCCGCCTGCACCGCCGCGCCCAGCGCGACGACCTCATCGGGATTCAGCTCGGTGTGCGGTTTTTTCCCTCGCGCGCCGAGATGGAAAAGATCGTCAACCAGTGCGCGCACCGCTGGAATGCGCGTCGACCCGCCCACCAGCACCACTTCATCGATTTGTTCGGGAGTGACTCCAGCGTCGGCCATCGCCTGCTTGCAGGGCACGGCGGTGCGCTTGAGCACTGGCTCGATCAGCAGCTCAAACACCGCACGCGGAATCTCGCGCTGATAGCGGTCGCCATTGGGCAATTCAATATCGAAATTCGCCGCCTGCTCAGTCGAAAGCCGGATCTTGGCGTCGATGGCTGCCTTGCGCAGACCCTGCACCGCGCCGGGATGCGCCCGCAGATCGACACCGTGCTCGGCGTAAATTTCGTCGAGCGCGATGGTCAGCAGCAGGTTGTCGATATCGTCGCCGCCCAGGTGCGTGTCGCCGTTGGTCGATTGCACTTCGAAAATTCCGTCACGCAGCTTGAGGATCGAGATGTCGAAGGTGCCTCCGCCGAAATCGTAGACGGCGATGGTGCCTTCTTTGGCGCGATCGAGGCCGTAGGCCAGCGCCGCGGCGGTGGGTTCGTTCACCAGCCGCAACACGTCCAGGCCCGCCATGCGCCCCGCGTCCTTGGTGGCCTGGCGCTGCGCATCGTTGAAGTACGCGGGCACGGTGATGACCGCTTGCGTAACCGGGCTCCCGAAGAAGCGCTCGGCATTGCGCTTGAGCTGGCGCAGAACGTACGCAGAGATCTCGGGCGGCGTAAAACGCAACTCGCCCAATTGAATGCGCGGGACTTCGCCGGCTTCAATGTCGCCGGCAAGACGAAAGGGAAAAAACTTCAGCTCCGTCCGGACCTCTTCAAGGTCGCGGCCCATCAAACGCTTGACGGAATAGATGACGCGCTCCGGAGTTTCAATGAGCGCCTTGCGCGCGCTGTTGCCGACCGTGACCGTAGGCCGGCCGCCCTTTGCGGTAATGGGATCAAGTGCAACAACAGAGGGCACAAGATTCGAGCCGTCCACGCCGGGAATGACCACCGGCCTGTCGCCCTCCATGTAGGCGACGAGGGAATTGGTGGTTCCCAGGTCGATGCCGACGACGTGCCCTTCCGCCATATTGCTGCTCAGTCTCCCAGGATTTCGGTCACGTCGCGGACCAGGTTGCTTAGATACTTTCTTCTATCGAGCAGCGCCATCATCGCTTGTTGCGCGGGCTGGCGCGCAGCCGCGTCGCCCCCATCCCAAATCGTCCACTGCGCGCGCAGCTCGCGATCCACCGCGCCCACCAATCCCACAAATTTCTCCTTCGCCTGCCGCAGGCTTTCTTTCAGTTCCGGATCTTCCTGGCCCATCTTCCTGGCCATGCGCATCTCTTCAAGCTGCATGTTCAGGTCAAAGACCTCTCCGAGAAGATCTGCGGGAACCCGCGACGTTTTTTGCTGGTTTTGGATTTTTTCTTGGTTTTGGACGAGTGCTGCGTCGCTCGGAGCAGCCGCCGACACGCCCATCTCCGCGCCCTCAAGCTTCAGCAAATATTCAGTGCGGCGCAGCGGATCTTTGAGGGTGCGATACGCGTCGTTGAGTAGCGCGGTATCAGCCAGGCTCCAATCTTTTTCGTTTTCGCTGGCGCGGGCAAAGCGGTCGGGGTGCAGCCTGCGGCTAAGGCGATGAAACTCCTGCTCCAGCGCGGCGAGATCGATATTCAAGCGATGCTCAAGTCCAAAAACAGAAAAAAAGTCGCCGCTGGAAGGAGGCTGAATCTTGCTGCAATCCGGACAAAAGAGCGTGGATTCGTTGTGCGCAACGGAACAGGACCAGCAGGCAACCGGAACCGTATTCTCTAGGACTTTCAGCATGAACGGCCTTTACGCGCGTGGCGCTCTAAACAGAAAACGATGTACCGCAGCCACAGGAACGCGTGGAATTCGGATTGATGAAGTTGAATCCCTGGCGCATCAGCGTCTCTTCGTAGTCCAGTGTCATGCCGTTCAGATAAACGAAGCTCTTGGGATCGACGAACACGCGCACGCCGTCAAACGTAAAGATGCGGTCGCGCTCGCGGGGATGGGTGTCGAATGCAATCGCGTAGGACAAACCGGAACAGCCGCCGCCTTTCACGCCCAGTCGCAGTCCGCCTTCCTCTGGCGAGATGCCCTCCTTGGCCAGGATTACGCGGATGCGCTTGACCGCGTTGGGCGTGACGTGGACGCCTTGAGCGACTGCCGGTTGCGGCTCGGCTGGGTTCTGCGAGGGCTTCGATTCGAGTGTGACGGTGTCCGTCATGATTTCCATTCCTCAGGGGCTAAAGCCCCGTCGTTGTTTTGCCGCGCGTTCGGCCCGGCTAAAGCCGTGCCCTTGTTACAGAGCCTGATTACTTCGCCGGCGGAGCAATCTCTGCGACATTGTTCTTCTTCTTCCAGTCGCCGATCGCCGCGCGAATGGCATCCTCTGCCAGCACCGAGCAATGAATCTTCACCGGCGGCAGCGACAGCTCTTTCACAATGTCTGTATTTTTGATGCTCAACGCGTCGTCCACGGTGCGGCCTTTGATCCATTCCGTGGCCAGCGACGAGCTGGCGATGGCCGAGCCGCAGCCAAAGGTCTTGAATTTGGCCTCTTCGATCACATTCGTCTCAGGGTTCACGCGGATTTGCAGGCGCATCACGTCGCCGCACTCCGGCGCGCCCACCAAGCCTGTGCCCACCTCGGCCGCGCTCTTGTCGAGCGTGCCCACGTTGCGCGGGTTGTTGTAGTGGTCCACTACTTTATCGCTGTATGCCATTCGAACTCCGTTCCAGATTTCAGTGCGCCGCCCATTGAACCTTGGTCAAATCCACGCCATCTTTCACCATCTCGTAAAGCGGCGACAACTCACGCAGGTGCCGCACCACCTGGATCACTTTGGCGGCTACATAGTCGACTTCAGCCTCGGTGTTGAAGCGGCCCAGGCCGAAGCGAATGCTGCTATGAGCCACGTCGTCACCCAATCCCAAGGCTTTTAAAACATATGAAGGCTCCAGCGTAGCCGAAGTGCAAGCCGATCCGCTGGAAACCGCAACATCGTTAATGCCCATCAGCAGCGACTCGCCTTCAACGTAGACGAAACTCATGTTCAAATTGCCGGGCAAGCGATGCTCCATCGACCCGTTCACATGCACGTAGTCGAGCTCCGCTTCGAGCTTCGTCTTCAGCCGATCGCGCAAGCACTGCGTGCGGCTGGCTTCTTGGAGTAGATTCTCTTGAGCCAACTCGCACGCCTTGCCCAGACCCACGATACCGGGAACATTGAGGGTACCGCTGCGCATGCCGCGCTCGTGGCCGCCGCCGTCGATCTGCGCGGCGATCTGCACTCGCGGATTGCGGCGCCGCACATACAGCGCGCCCACACCCTTGGGGCCGTAAATCTTGTGCGCGGAGATCGACGCCACATCCACGCAGTCGTCGATCACGTTTAAAGGAACCTTGCCCACTGCCTGCACCGCGTCAGTGTGAAAAAGCACGCCACGCTCGTGGCAGATTTTGCCGATCTCGCGAACCGGCTGTAACACGCCGATTTCATTGTTGGCCGCCATAATGCTAACCAGAATGGTCTTGTCATCGATGGCGCGCCGCAGGTCTTCGAGATCGATCGTGCCGTCGGCCTTCACCGGCAAATACGTGACGCGGCAGCCGGACTTTTCCAGGCGCTTGCACGTGTCCAGCACCGCCTTGTGCTCGGTCACTTGCGTAATGATGTGGTTGCCGCGCTCGCGATACATCTCCGCGATGCCCTTGAGGGCCAGGTTGTCGCTCTCCGTGGCGCCGGACGTGAAGATGATTTCCTTGGCCGTCGCGCCAATCAGCTTGGCCACCTGCTCGCGCGCCGCATCCACGGCCTGCTCCGCCTCCCATCCAAAAGAATGGTTGCGGCTGGCCGCGTTGCCGAACTTCGTAGTCAAGTACGGCATCATCGCCTCCAGCACCCTGGGATCCAGAGGCGTAGTGGCGTGGTTATCCATGTAGATGGGTAGTGTGACTCCCGCCGGAATCTCTGCTTGACTTGGCCCCGTGCTCATCTTTGTTCCCGTCCTTCATAGCGGTGTTAGCAGAACCGGGCTCTCACTAACTCCGCTAGCCCCGCTAACGCCGCCAACTCCGCTCTACACCGTCAACGTGACCAAGCCCTGCACATCGCGCGCCTTGGCCGCGGCCTGCTCCTGCTCCGCCAGGTCGTGGATGCTGATGCTCTTTAGCACGCCAATAATGGTCTCGTTCACCCGCGCCAGCGGTTCCTTGATGGTGCAGCCCGGCGCAAGATCGCAGGACTTGGTCCCCTTGGTGCAGGAGGTAAGAAACAGGGGTCCGTCGATAGCGTGGATCACTTCAAATGCCGAAATCTTGCGGGGGTCGCGAGCCAGCGCGTAGCCGCCGTTCATGCCGGCGCTGGACTTGAGCAGGCCCGTCTTGGTGAGCCGCTGCAGGATCTTGGCCAGCAATTGCGCCGGAATTCCATACGCATCCGCCACGTCCTTGGCGCTCAACGCAGGGGTTTCCGGGTGCTCGGCCAGGTACTTGAGCGCCATCAGCCCGTAATCCGCTTTTTTGGTGAGCTTTAGCATGGAATATGCGACTGGAACGGTCCGTATTTAGTATACGTCCGGTTTCATTTGCCTTTCAAGGGCGGCGTCGGCCCGTTCCGCCGGGGGGAAATCCGCGATTCCGGCTGAAGGTTTCATCAAAAATGGGTTTGCAATTGGCCAAAAGACAGCTACAATCTTGCGGATAGAGCACTTATCGCAATCCAGAATTGGCTGTACCCAATCCGGCACACCTCAAGCCTGGGCCTCAATAAGCGGCCCCAGCAGGCGGATCTTTCCGCTGAGGTAGAAACTGACCCGCTCTTCCATGGCCCCCGGGCCATATTGCAGTGGCGGGCTGCACAGAGCCGGAAAGGGCGCATCCAACTGGAATCACGAAGTGCACGAAGTCCCGAGAACGATGGCCACCGCCTGCAAACATCCCAGAGTCCGGATCGTTTCCCGGCACGAAGACACCGAGTTTGTCGAGTGCCTGGAGTGTGGCGAAATCTTCGATTCCGAAGAGTTTCGCGATATGGAGATTGAAGAAACCGCTGGCGCGGAGGATCTCCAGGACGATTCGTAGGGTTAGCGGAGTTAGGCGGGCGGCTTATTTGGCGTTACGCCGTTCGCTGCCGGCGCCCCGCTGCGGCGCGAAACCGTCCACGCATAATGCAGTCCCGAAATGATCGTGAGCGCGATGGTGGCGTCCAACGCCACGGTGCGAAACGCCTCGACCCAGTACCAATCCGGCGTGACCTTTTCGAGCAGCACTGCCGACACCGCGGCAATCTGAGCCAGGGTATTGGCCTTGCCCCAGATGCTGGGATGGAATTCACGCCGGCCCACGGCGGCATAAAGCAGCGCCGAGACCAGCAGGATGCCCACATCCCGGCCAAACACCAGCACCGTCACGGTAACCGGCATCAACCCTTCGTGCAGCAGAACCAGAAACAGCGTGCTCAGCAGCAGCTTGTCGGCCACCGGATCGAGATATGCACCGAATGTCGATCGCTGCTTGAGCAGGCGCGCCAGCGTGCCGTCCAGCGCATCGGTGATCCCCGCGGCCAGAAAAAGCCCGAAGCTCAGAGCATAGTGTTCCTCGAGGATCGCCGCTACCAGGAAGGGAGCCAGGCACATGCGGAGGAGCGTAAGCAGGTTCGGGGCGCTGCGTAGCGGGTTCAAACGGCGCGGTTCCTCACCCATGGCAAACCAATCCTGACGCGACCTTGGCGCAACCTTAGCGCGATTGAAACGCGCCGGAAAGTGAATTTCTGTCGTCAACGATGGTAAAGCATCGCGCCCATGCGGCGCAGCCCCGGGGGCCGCATCCGCATCGCAGAATCAGTCCAGTATGGAGCCATCGCGAAAGGGCACGACTTCGCAGCCTGCTGAAGAACTCGGTTTTTCGGGAGCCGGAGGGAACGGGAGGCTTTAGCCTCCCGAACGAAGGCCCTCAATTCAGCGTGGCTTTAGCCACGGGCCTTTCTTCCAAAACATCGGAGAGACTTTTTCAGCAAGCGGTGAAGTCGTGCCGCAACCGGCCAACAAAAGTCCGGGGCTTTAGCCCCGCTCCCTTGTTCCCTCGTTCCCTTGTTCCCTGTCTTTCAGACTTCGACCGGCAACTCCGCCGCCAGAATGTTCATAGGCGTAAGCCCGCGCTGGCGCATGGCGCGCAGGCTCAGCGCGTCGTGACGCTTGGCCAGGCGGCGGCCGTGGTTGTCCACCACCAGGCGGCAGTGGTACCACGCAGGATTTTCGAATCCCAGCGCGCGATTGAGCAGAATCTGCCGCGCGGTGGACTTGAGCAGATCGGCGCCGCGCACCACTTCGGTAATGCGCATGGTGGCATCGTCGACCACGCACGCAAGCTGGTAGCTGGGGCCGCCGTCGCGCCGCCAGATCACGAAGTCTCCAAAATCCACGCCGGCCACAAAACGCTGCGGGCCCAGGTTGCGATCGACAAACTCAATCACCTCGCCGTCGCGCACGCGGAAGCGCCAGTTGGTGCCCTCCGGCGTGTCAACATCCGCCGACGTGGGGCCAGGCAACTGCGGCAAATGACCCGCGAGGTGGCGGCACGTGCCGGGATACATGGGTTCGTCATCGAGAATATCGAGCTTGCTTCCGGAGCTCGCAGCCTGCGCACGCTCGTGCGGCGCGGCCAGCGCGGAATCGATGTCTTTGCGCGAACAGCGGCAGGCGAACAGGCAGCCGCGGTGCAGCAGCTTGCGCCATGCAGCCAGATAAAGGCGGCGGCGCTTGCTCTGCACATAAGGCGCGTGGGGACCGCCCTTGTCCGGACCCTCTTGCCAGCGAATGCCCAGCCAGCGCAGATCTTCCATCGCGGCCTCAGCAAAATTCGACCGGCTGCGGTCGCCGTCCAGGTCCTCCATGCGCATCACCAGCGTGCCCGTGGCCTCGCGTGCCCTCTGGAACGCTGTCCAGAAGGTGCGCGCATGGCCCACATGCAGGTAGCCCGTAGGCGAAGGCGCCAGCCGTCCGCGATACCCCGACGCCGGCGATGAAGGAGTGCTGGCCATTCTAAGGTCGAGTGTAGCCAGCAGCTTTGATGCGGCATATAGAGAATTTGGTACGCGCAGAGGGAAGCGAGTCAAAGAGTAGCGCCGGTCTCCAGACCGGCTGTCGTGTGGGCGTCCTCGCCCGCACCGGCTTTCTATTCCCTGTTCCCTACTCCCTATTCCCTGTTTTTCTCCACCGCAGAATCGGCTTCCTCGCCGCCTGCACCTCATCGAGCCGCGACACCCGCGTGGAATGCGGCGCCGTCTTCACCAGCTCCGGATTCTCCTCAACCTCGCGCGCGATCGACCGCATGGCGTCGATGAACAGATCCAGCTCTTCGCGCGACTCGCTCTCCGTCGGCTCAATCATCAGCGCGCCGTGCACGATGAGCGGGAAGCTGACCGTGTAAGGATGGAATCCGTAATCGATGAGCCGCTTGGCGATGTCACCCGTCTTCACGCCGTGCACCGCCTGCCGCTTGTCGCTGAAAACCACCTCGTGCATCGAGGCCGTTTTGTAGGGCAGTTCATACAGGTCTTCAATCTTTTTGCGAATGTAGTTGGCGTTCAGCACCGCGTCTTCGGTGGTCTGGCGCAGGCCGTCCGGGCCGTTGGCCAAGATGTACGCCAGCGCGCGGATGAACATTCCCGTGTTGCCGTAAAACGCGCGCACACGGCCGATCGACTGCGGGCGGTTGTAGTCCCAATGGAGCTGGCCGCTTGCTCCCTCGCTCCCTCGCTCCCTCGCTCCCTCGCGCGTGAGCACGGGTGCGCGAAACAGCGGCGGGCAGCCGTCTGCCGTCGGCTCGGCGTTGGTGTCTTCCCAATCCCCCGCATCCGGGCAGTGTGCACCGTCCTCGTTTCGGACGAGAACCGGGATGGGAAGGAACGGCTCCAAAAACTTCTTGCAAGCGACAGGTCCGGAGCCAGGTCCTCCGCCGCCGTGCGGCGTGGAGAAGGTCTTGTGCAGGTTCAGGTGCATCACGTCCACGCCGAAGTCGCCGGGCCGCACCTTGCCCACCAGCGCATTCATGTTCGCGCCGTCCATGTAGAGCAGCGCGCCCTTGGCGTGCAGGATGTCGGCGATTTTATGAATCTGATGCTCGAAGACGCCCAGCGTCGAAGGGTTGGTCAGCATCAACGCCGCGGTTTCCTCGTCCACCTGCCGCGCAAGAGCTTCGAGATCGATTCCGCCGTCGGCATTCGATTTCAGATTCTCGACCGTGTAGCCGCTGAAGGCCGCAGTAGCGGGATTGGTGCCGTGCGCCGAGTCGGGAATCAGAACTTTCTTACGCGGATTGCCCCGCGACTCGTGCCACGCCCGCGTGAGCAGGATTCCCGTAAACTCCCCATGCGCGCCCGCCGCCGGCTGGAGCGTAATCGCGTCCATGCCGGTGATCTCTAACAGGCACCTCTGCAGCAAGTCCAAAACCTCTAAAACACCTTGAGCCAAAGCATCCGGCCGGTAAGGATGCGCCTCAGCCAGTCCCTCGATGCGCGCCACAAATTCATTCACGCGCGGGTTGTACTTCATGGTGCACGAGCCCAGCGGATACATCCCGAGATCGATCGCATAGTTCCAAGTGGAGAGCCGCGTGAAATGGCGAATCAGCTCGATCTCGGACAGCTCCGGCAGCTCCGCGCGGTCCTTGCGCACAGCGGCTCCGAGCAGAGCATTGGCGTCGACAGAAGGCACGTCAAGCGGCGGCAATTTGTAAGCCCGCTTTCCCGGCGAGGACTTCTCAAAGAGCAAAGCCTCGTTCTGCGAGGGCTGCTGGCGCACTTTGCCCAACGTGTGCGGGCCGGAATTATGGAGACTACCTGCCATTTTCAATGCCTCGTTGCAACTGCCTGAGAGTTTGTTCGGGCGTTTCGTAATTGGAAGACGAGAAATGCGTCATCTCCCGTTGATAGCGCTCCTCGTTCGTTCCCCATTCTCTTACTCCCTCAAAGAGACCCGCAATGAGCCAGCCTATGCCGTCGCCGAGAATGATGTCCCATAGATTGTCAAGCCGTTTGTGTTCCCAAACGCGAATTAGGACGAAGCTGAGAACGCCGCATCCTGCGGCAATAAGAATTCTGGTGAGAACAAAGCGCGCCTCTCCACGACTGCGGGTTTGGGTCCACTTCCGAAAGTGCTCCTCAGACGGAGGCGGTTCTTTCCGGCCAAACATCTTGACGCTTCCTCCGGTTCAATTTGCCTTTACGCCTCCACCTCTACGCCCGCCAGCGCCTTCGCCGCCGTGTCAATCTGCTCGCGCGTAATCACTTCCGTCGCGCACCAGAGCGTGCAGTTCTTGAGCTCGGGATACCAGCGGCCCAACTCCACGCCGCCGACAATCTTCGCGTCGAGGAGCCGCTGGCTCCATGCCGCTGGCGCTTCTTCGGTCTCGAGCACAAACTCGTGGAAGCGCGGCGCACCCGCGAAGCGCAGCTTTGCGCCCGGCAGGCCGCCCAGCGTCTTCGCCGCGTAATCGGCCTTGGCCAGATTGTGCTCGGCCAGCTCCTTCATGCCCTCTTTGCCGTAGACCGCGATGAAAATCGTCGCCATCAGCGCCACCAGCGCCTGATTGGTGCAGATGTTCGACGTCGCCTTTTCGCGCCTGATGTGCTGCTCGCGCGTCGCGAGCGTCAAAACAAATCCGCGGTTCCCTGCCCCGTCGACCGTCTGCCCGGCAAGCCGTCCCGGCATCTGGCGCACAAATTGTTCTTTCGCCGCGATCACCCCGCAGAACGGGCCGCCATAGCTGAGCGCCACGCCAAACGACTGCGCCTCCATGGCCACAATGTCGGCCTCGACCGGCGGCCGCACGATGCCGAGCGAAACCGCCTCAGCAATCGACACGATCAGCAGCGCGCCCTTCGCGTGCGCAATCTCCGCAATCGCCGGAATATCTTCAACGACGCCGAAGAAATTCGGACTCTGCACCAGCACACACGCCGTCTCGTCGGTAATCGCGGCGTCCAGCGCGGCCAGATCGACGCGCCCGCTTTTGCCGTCGTAGCCCACGATGGTCGTTGGCAGTCCCTGGTGCTGCGCATAAGTGGCCAGCACCTCGCGGTACTCAGGATGCACCGTCGCAGCCACCACAGCCTTGTGCCGCCCCGTGACGCGCACGGCCATCATCACCGCCTCCGCCGCGCCAGTGGACCCGTCGTACATGCTGGCATTCGCCACATCCATGCCGGTCAACTCGGCAATCATGGTCTGGAATTCGAAGATGGCCTGCAGCGTGCCCTGCGTAATCTCGGCCTGGTAGGGCGTGTAGCTGGTCAGGAACTCGCCCCGCTGCACCAGCGCGTCAATAATCACCGGCCGATAGTGGCGATAAGCGCCCGCGCCCAGAAAGCTCGCATAGCCGGTAGAGTTT
>JARLFZ010000035.1 GCA_031296305.1 Occallatibacter sp.
TGCGCTCCGATTCCAGCAGATGCGAAAGGTGCGCCCGCAGCGGAGCCATGCCCGCGCCGCCACCGATGTACACCATCTCGTGTTGCGTGGGCTTGATGTGAAAGTCGCCGAAGGGGCCGATGGCAGTCACCGTGTCGCCCGGTTTCAGGCTGAATACGTAGCTCGAACCCGCGCCGGGCGCGCACTCCTGCCCCGGCGGCGGTGTGGCGATGCGAACGTTGAAGCGCAACTGGCGTTCCGTCTTTGGATTGCCGGCCAGCGAGTAATTGTTGCGGCGGCCAGCCTCGGGGTTGCGCGCCACCAGATCGAAAACATGCTGATTCTTCCACACAGAAGCGTACGGTTCGGGAATGTCGAATTCACTAAAACGAATCGCCTCGTACGCCGGAATGTCCAACTGCAGATAGTCCCCCGGAGCAAAGCCGATGGCGCCCGATCCGTTCTCAGGCTCCAGCACCAGCTCCTTGATAAATGTCGCCACGCTGCGATTGCTCACCACGCGAAACTTGAACGCCGTATGCGCGCGCGCTCCCACGCCGCCGGCATGCAGCACGTCGACAAAAATGCGGCCGCCGCGTTCTTCCACTGGATAAGTAGCCAGGCCTCTGCAAATCGGCGCCCGCGCCGGTGACCCATCGGCGAGATGGAAACGCCCATTATGCTTCGGGCACTCGATGATGCCGCCAATCACCATACCGTCGGAAAGGTGTGTATTGCCATGCGTGCAAAGGCCGTCGGTCGCGAAGAGTTGCCCGTCTTTATCACGGTAAACGGCGTAGGTTTTTCTCGCGTGGTCGAAGCGCACCGCATCGGCGCGCCGCAAATCTGCCGTCGCGCATACCGCTATCCATCCCGCGGCATCGGGCTGTGCCTCCGACTGAAAGCACGCTTCGCGCACGCGCGCCTTGGGCTCGGGAAGCCGTCGTTTCACGTGGTACGCTGGATCCTTCACCTGGCGCAGGACTGTCGGAAGAATCTCGCGCCATGCAGAAAGGATCGAAGGATATGGCGGCGGGCAGTCACTCTTGACGACCTTATGCAGCCTGGACAGCGCGTGATACGGCACCAGTGGGAACATGTGGTGCTCGACGTGGTAATTCATGTTCCAGTAAATGTACCTGCTGATCGGATTCATGTAGACCGTGCGGCAATTGAGCCGATGGTCGAGGACATTTTCCGCCAGTCCGGCATGCTGCGGAGTGTTATGGATGATCATGAGCCACGTGCCAAACAATTGCGGCAGCACGAACAGGAAGATCGGAATCCAAGTGTGCCAAAAGATCGCAGCGGCGATGGCCAAAGCGTAAAGTGCCAGATAGAGGCGCGCGTTGCGATAGACCTTGTGGAATTCGGTTTCGGGAATGAAGGTTCGCTCAGCATCGGGGATGCCTCCGAGCGCGTGCCGGAACAGGCTCGCGAAATGATTGCGATAGACGCCCACAGCAAAAAGGCTGAGAAACAGGGCGCGGATATCCGGCGGCTTGGGAATTTGAATCTCGGGGTCGCGCCCCACAATAATGGTGTCGCTGTGATGGCGATTGTGGCTCCAGCGCCAGAGCACCGATTCGCGCATCACCATGAACGAAGCGATTTCGTAAACCGCAATATTCATCCAGTCCGTCCGGAACGCGGTTCCGTGGCCGCATTCATGCCAACGTGAATCGGAGCTGGTGCCGTAGAGCACCGCATAGATCGCGTAAGGAAGAATCGCCCACCACGTACCCCACAGCCGCCACGTTGCGTAACCCGAAGCGAAGAGCAGCGCGAACCACAGGATCGTATCGCGGATCGCGGGCCCATTGCGCCGCACCAGCAGTTCGCGCATGGTTTCCCGCGGCACCGCACACTGGTACCAATCGGCTTCGGCAAGGCCTTTTTCGATAGCCAGCGCGGCATTCACGCCAGTCAAACTGTAATCGGGGAGGGGCGCGGGTTTATCGAGAACCGCTGCGTTATGACTCATTGCCGACTCGTTCCTTCCTGATAATGAATGGACGCGCTGCGCGGAGACTTGTCTTCGCTCGCCGCGTTTGCGGGGCGGACCGAAAATGCGTACGCAGTGGCATGACGTTGGGTTTGCCCAGGGTGCAGAAGAATATCCTCGCGGCGCGCGGCGTTTGCGGCGTCGGGATAACCTTCGCACTCCAGGCAGATTCCTGCGTGTCGCGCATACACGAAACCCGATTTGCCCTTCGTCGAACAGTTCAGATGGCTGCCGGTGTAAAGCTGCAGATAATTCTCCGTTGTTGAAACCGTCATCACGCGCCCGCTTGCGGGATCTTCAAGGCGCGCGGCCAGACGCATTGCGTCGCCATTTCTTTTGGGCAGCGCGTACAAATCGCCATGACCCTGGTGGAGCTGGCCTATCACATCGCCAACCCGGCGCGGCGTCTGAAAGTCGTTGCCGTGGCGCGATGTCGATTCCAGCCTCCCCGTTGTGATCAGGTTTTCATCCACGGGAATAAACTCGCTCGCGAAAATCTCCAGCCGGTGATCCGCAATTGAGCCCGAGGACTCGCCGGCCAGGTTGAAATAAGAGTGATGGGTCAGGCTCAAAGGCGTGGTGCGATCGCTCACCGCTTCGGTTTCGATCAGGAATTCATTTTGATTGGTCACCGTATAGGTCACCGCGACCCGCACATTTCCGGGGTAGCCCTCCTGGCCGTCGGGGCTGTCGTAGCTGAGCCGCAACGACGGCGCGCCGTCCTCGCGATCGACCGGCGCCGCGCTCCAAAGCCGCTTGTCAAAGCCTTCAATGCCGCCATGCAGATGGTTGGGCGGATCGTTGCGCGCCAGCCGGTAGGTGTCGCCATCGAGCGTGAAGGCGGCGCCCGAAATGCGGCCCGCCACGCGACCGGTGATGGCGCCGAAATACGGATGGCCGCCGAGATAAGAGTCGAGGTCGTCGAATCCCAGCACCACGTCGCCTGCGCTTCCGTTGCGGTCCGGCGCCAGCAACCGCGTGACGATGCCGCCGTACGTGATCGCTTCCAGCACCATGCCGCCGCGGCCGACGAGCGTCCACGCCTCCACCGTCTGACCGGCGGGGAGCATTCCAAAAATCCGAGAGCTTATTGGGGAAGCCATCGTGCAGGACCGTTACAATTCTCAAGTTACCGCTCTCTCGCCCGCGTTGTCCAGAATTCCGCGACCCGGAACCGCCTTTACTCGGCCTCCGCAGGCGCGCCTTCCACTTTTTCTACGCGGATTTTTGCGATGCGCCGCGCTTCCATTTCCATCACCGTAAGCCGGCGATCCTCATACACCACCGATTCGCCGGGCTGAGGAATGTGTCCGAGACGCGCCAGCACGAAACCGGCCAGGGTTTCCACGCCGTCATCGCGGGGCAGGCTCCAGTCCAACTGCGTTTCCAGGTCGCGCAGATTTACGCTGCCATCCATCACCACCGTCTCGCCGGCGCGGCCCAAAACCGGATGCGAAGGCGCGTCGAATTCGTCCTCAAGCTCGCCCGCAAGCTGCTCGATTGCATCTTCCGCCGTCACCAGCCCCACCGTGGAGCCATACTCGTCCACCACGATGGCGAGATGGCGGCGGTTTTGTTTGAAATCGCGCAGCAGCTCCAGCGCGGATTTGCTTTCCGGCACCACCAGCACCTCGTGCATAATCTGCGCGAGACGCATCTCGGCCGGCGGCATCGCAACCGAAGACGTGGTAGCGCGCTGATAAAACAGCCGCGCCAGCTCGCGCGCATACACCGCGCCCACAATGTGCTCGGTGCCGCGGGCCTCGTCGTAGACCGGAATGCGCGAATGATTGCGGGCAAGAACGCGGGCGATCGCCTCCTCCAGCAGCATGTTCGAGGGCAGCGAGAAAATCTTCTGCCGCGGCGTCATGATCTCACGCACCACGACGTCGCTGAGCTCGAGAGCGCGGTGCACCAGCACCTCCTGGAACTCGGGAATCACGTCCAGCCGCCGCGCCGCGGTGGCAATCAGCTTCAGCTCCTCGGCGGAGTGGATGGATGCGGCGCGCTCCGTTTTTGGCATGTCAAATGCACGCAACACCACCGACGCAGACTTGCTCAGCAGCCGCACCGCGGGACGAGCCACGGCCATAAACACCAGCATGGGCGGCGCCACCGCTACGGCAAGCGCCTCGGCGCGCCGTAGCGCCAGGGCCTTGGGCACCAGCTCGCCAGCGACCACGTGTAAGTAAGTGATGAGGCAAAAGCCGAGCACCAGCGCGGCCACGTTGCCATAAATTTGCGCGTGCGGCAGCACGCCGATCCACTGGGCGAGAAACTGCGCGGCCATGGGCTCGCCCAGCCAGCCCAGCGCCAGCGAGCACAGCGTTACGCCCAGTTGCACAGCGGGCAGAAGATCGTTGAGATTGCGCTGCAGCCGCCGCACGGCGCGCGCTCCCGGAACCCGTGCCTCAAGCAATTGCTCGACGCGCGTCTCGCGGATGGAGACCAGCGCGAACTCGGCCGCTACAAAATAGGCGTTCGCGAGAATCAGCAGCGCCACCGTTACGGGTTTGAAGAGAAGCAGACCGTGCATCTGGCTGTGAGGATAGCACCGCATGGGGCATCACGGAGCGGAGACGAGACACCCGAATAAAAATCAACGTCGCTGGAACCCGGTGGCCCCAATAAGCGTATCTTTTAGGTCAAATGAGGATCGCAATGAAGAAGCTTCTTTTCGCAACCGCATTTCTGCTCACCCTAGTCCCACTCGCGGCAACTCCGGCACAGGCCGAGGAGGCGACCTTTACGCGTAGCCTCACGGTCACCGGCAGAGTGGACCTTACCGTGGCAACAGGATCGGGCTCCATTCATCTCACCAGCGGACCTGCCGGTCGCGTGCAAATCTTCGGCCGCGTCAAGTCGAACTGGGGCGGCAGCGATGCGAAGGTCCACGATATCGCCGACCACCCGCCCATCGAGCAGACCGGCAACATTGTGCGCATCGGAACCAGGCACGAGAATTTCCACAACATCAGCATCGACTACGAAATTCAGGTCCCGCCGAACGCCTTTCTGACTGCGGAATCAGGCTCGGGCAACCTCACCGACGACGGCGTGGGCGCCAATGCAAGACTAACCACCGGCTCGGGCTCCATTCACGCCACGGGATTGCAGGGCGGCTTCTCCGCCGGCACCGGTTCCGGCAGCATCTATGCGGAGCAGGTCGGTGAGGGCGACGTCGAAGCGCAAACCGGGTCCGGCTCCATCGAATTGAAGAATCTCCACGGCGGCCTGCACGCGCAAACCGGATCGGGCGGCGTCAAGGTTACGGGAATTCCGGCGGCCTCCTGGCGAATTCTTACCGGCTCAGGCGGTGTTGAGCTTTGGACGGGCTCTGCGGCGTTCACTCTCGATGCCAAAACGGGCTCAGGCAGCGTTCACTCCGATCGCGAAATTGCAACCCAGGGAACCATCGAGCACCGCCACCTGGCAGGCAAGATCGGTGGCGGCGGGCCCGCAGTGCGCATCGAGACCGGCTCCGGCGGCATTCACATCCATTAGAGCGGCGCTAC
Source organism: Occallatibacter sp. (assembly GCA_031296305.1). Classification (GTDB taxonomy): domain Bacteria; phylum Acidobacteriota; class Terriglobia; order Terriglobales; family Acidobacteriaceae; genus Telmatobacter. The sequence continues at coordinate 5,500 of JARLFZ010000035.1, forward strand.
GGAATGAAATAGTACGGATCGGGATACTTCACCGAGAATTCCGCTTCCGGCTTGCCTTTCAGGTCGCTCCACTGATCGCCGACATTCAGCGCCAACGTGTAGCCCTTGGCCACCATCTGCTTGCGGGCCGCCTGTTTGTACTCGCCGATGGACTGCGATCCGTGATCGGCAGGGCGCATTACCAGCTCCTGCCAATGGTCGAGACCTTGCGCGCGCAAATTGCGCTCGGTGGCGGCGCGCTGCGCCTCGTCGCGTCCGGTGATGAAGAGGACGCTCACGCCCAGCCGCTGTGCTTCTTTATACAGCCGCAGCGTGCCGGGAATCGCCGTCGCCTGCGCCGTCTCGACCCATGCATCGAAGACCGGCTTGTTGTAAGCGAAATCGGCGCCGAGCTCTTCCTGATAATTCTCGAGCGTGGTCTCGTCGATGTCGAGAATCAGGGCCAGCTTTTCCTGCGTGTGGCGATGCGCGGCCCGCTGCCGCAAAAACGCAATGGCGCGATCCGCCTGCACATCCTGGTCGTGCGTCCAGCAGCCGCAGGTACAGGTGCAGTCGTGATACTGCCTGAGCTCTTTTTTGAGCGCGTCCAGGTTGGGAATGCGCTCCGCTTGCGCGTTGCTGCTGAATGCCGGCGGCGGCGATTGCTGCGCGGTTAGCCAGCCCGGCGCAAATGCTGCGACGAGCAAAAGCGACAGGACGGTCTTGTACATTTTCAGGGCTCGCATCGCTTCTCCAGTTCGTTGCTTGCCAAGTGTAAACGATGGCAGCCGCCTTTTACGCGAGCCGCGTGGCGCCCATTACACTGGAGACATGATCCGCGTTTTTCGCCCCATTCCCGCGGCGCAATTAAAGTTGCTGGTCTTCGATCTCGACGGCACGCTCATCGACTCAGCACAGGACCTGTGCAACAGCGTGAATGCAGCGCTCGAAGAATCGGGACTCCCGCATCTGCCCGATCCCGCCATCGCCGGCTTTGTCGGCAACGGCGCGCCTCTGCTCATGCGCCGCGCGCTGGCCATGGCCGGCAACTCCGCCATCGATCAGGTCAACGAAGATCTCTTTAACAAGGCCTACGCATTCTTCCTCCAGTACTATCGCGAGCACAAACTGGACTTTACTTACGCCTACGATGGCGTTCTGGATGCGCTGAAAGCCCTGCACGAGCTGCACGATGCGCCCAGTGGTCCCTCCAGAATCATGGCTGTGCTCACCAACAAGCCGGTGCGCCCGGCCCGCGGCATCTGCGAGGGGCTCGGCCTGGCCGATTACCTCCTCCATATTTACGGCGGCGACAGCTTTCCCGTGAAAAAGCCCGATCCTCTCGGTCTGCGCACGTTGATGGAAGAAACCGGCGCGCGCCCCGATCAAACCGTCATGATCGGCGACAGCAAGGTGGATGTCGAGACCGCGCGCAACGCGGGAACCTGGTCCCTGGGATGCACCTTCGGCTTCGGCCCCCAAACTCTCGTCGACAATCCGCCGGACGTTCTTGTCGACATGCCCTCGGAATGGACGCAGGCACTCACTCCCGCGTAGAATCGGCCCATAGAATCCGGCAGGATTTCTTGATTCGATGGCCGGTCGAATCTTCCACATCCTTCGGGCAAATCACCTCTGCCGCCCCGCCCCGCCGCATGCAATTGGCCATGTGCTTTCAGTTCTGAGCGGCGCCGGAGTCAGGCCTCGCGCGAAAGGTCGTTGACATGGCGAAATTCGTAAAGCTTGCTCTTATCCTCATCGTCTGCTCGTGCTCCTGGGCGCAGCAGCCTGCGTCCGCCACGCCGGCCAGCTCTGAAAGGCTTGCGCAAATGAGGCAGGAGTATCTCAGGTCCTACAACGCAAAAGACGTCGACGCGATTCTGGCGCTCTATGCGGAAGATGCCACTCTGGTTAGCGATGGAGGCACTTTCAAAGGCCGGGCCGAGATCCGCATGTGGCTCCTTTCCGGCATCGATCAGGGAAGCCGGCTCCTGGCCATCGAACCCGATGTTGTGAAAAGCGCTGAAGCGCTTGCCTACGAAACGGGGCGAACCAGGAGGCGAGTCGGAGCCGAGATTCACCTCGGGCAATATCTTATGGTGATGGAAGAAATCAATGGAGGATGGAAAATCACCCAGCATTTTTCCGTGAGCACGGGAGTGATTCCTGCCGCACAGTAATTCCAGACCGTATGATCATTCTGGGCTTCCCCCTGCGAACTCACCCACGCCCTCACTCTCGAAGCACAGCCGCGTGGCGCGATAGGCTGATTCCATGAGCGATTTCGGCCCCCAGCCCGACCGTCCTCTGCGCATCGTGCTTCCCGGCGGCAGCGGCCAGGTGGGCCGCATGCTGGCGCGGTTCTTTCAGGAGCGCGGCCATCACGTTACCGTGCTCACGCGCGGCCCCTACACCGCTCCCTGGCAAACCGTGCACTGGGACGGGTTGTCGCTTGGGCCGTGGGTAGAAACGCTCGAGGGCGCCGATGTCTGCATCCATCTCTCCGGGCGCAGCGTTGACTGCCGCTACACGGCGCGCAACCGGCGCGCGCTTCACGATTCGCGCATTGGCCCCACGCGCCTGCTGCATCAGGCGTTCGCCTGCCTCGTGAATCCGCCGCGCCTGTGGATGAACGCGTCGACCGCGACCATCTATCGACACTCGCTGGACACGCCGATGGACGAGGCCGGCGAATTCGGCGGCAACGAGCAGATCTCGGCTGGCTGGCTCGGAAACCCGCTTGCTCGCTCCCTTGCTCCCTTGCTCCCTCGCTCCCTGTTTGACCGCCGCGCGCCGGAGAAGTGGAAATGGACTGTGCAACTCGTCAAGGACTGGGAGTCGGCATTCTTTTCGACTGCAACGCCGCGCACGCGCAAAATTGCTTTGCGCACTTCGCTCGTCTTCGGCCCCGCGCCCGGCAGTGTCTTCGCGACCTTATCTCATCTCGTCCGCGCCGGCCTGGGCGGCAAGCAGGGCAACGGACGGCAAATGGTTTCCTGGATGCACGAGACCGATTACGCGCGAGCCCTCGAATTTCTCATCGCGCACGAAGAGATTGACGGCCCTGTAAATCTCTGCGCGCCTCACCCGCTGCCCAATCGCGAGTTCATGGCCGCGCTGCGCGATGCGTGGGACGTGCCCAACGGCTTGCCCGCGCCTGCCGCGCTCCTCAAGATAGGCATGTTCTTTCTGCGCACGGAGCCGGAGCTGGTTCTCAAAAGCCGCTACGTGGTTCCCGGCCGTCTGCTCGACGCCGGCTTCCAATTTGAATTCCCCAAGTGGCCTGAGGCCGCCGCGGATCTGGTGCGGCAGTGGCGGCAGCGCGCCGAGTCGTAATAGGACTTCACCATCCGTATGCCCAGGTGTAGGTCGTGTACGTGGTCGCCTGGGGATTGCCCGCTCCTCCGAAAACCTTGTCTCCACGCTTTTCGCCGCAGCGGCACGCCAGGCGAATTCCCTTGGAAAACACGATCGGATCCATGTCGTGAAAGCGGTACGCGGAGAAGGAATGGTCTTTGGGGTCCTTGTGCGTCAGTCCCGCGGTCGGCAGATGATAGACGCCGCGGTTGAAATAGTAAGTTCCCAGAAAATAGTCCTCCAGCCCCGACGACAAGTACTGCGGCTCCTTCGCGCCGGCCATGTAGGCGCGCATCTGCCCTTCCATGAATTGAAAGCTCGTGCTCCTGGCCGCCATCGCCACTTGAAAGATCAACCCGCTTCCCGAGATCCGGCAAAGGTCGAACTCATCGAGCGGCTGTACGGTTGAATCTTCTAGCTTGTGCAGCCGCAGCCGCGCGCGTTCGGGAAGCACAAAACCCGCAACCTGAACCGGGTTGTTCTCGAGCCCGCGAATGATCCACCAGAACACGTTTTCGCGTTTCACCGCCGGGGGCAATTCGGCGGTCACGCGAATCTGTCTCGTAAACGGAATCCGGTAATTCAAGTAGATGCCGCTGGGCGCGCCCGTTATGCCGCTGAACTGCGTGCCCCACGGCGCGGCCGGGTCTGCAAATCCTACGCCGGCTGCCATGCCCAACTTCATATCGATCGACGGAATCGGCTCATGGTCCACGTACACGCGAACGCGCAGATCGGTAAAGTCGGGAAACGATCCGCCAAACCACATGTGGTCGATGTATCCGCGGCCTTCGTGGTTCGCCAGCTCGCCTTCCGGCTGAGCCAGAAATGGTTGCTCTTCCTTACCCGTGCAGGTAAATGTCGCCAGTCCGCTCGCAACTGCCCGATGCAGTGTTGCCGGTTCCAGCGCTAGTGCGGCCTGGGCGAGCGGGAGCCCCGCCAACGCCCTCGAAAACATGCGTCGATTCAATATGTCCCCCCCTGCTTACACCTGCGCGCCAGTCAGGAATTCACAGGTCCGCTCTCGCCGGCACGTCGCCTGCCATTCACTGCGCAGGCGTAACCTCCGTCACCGGCAGATCCCAGTGCCCAAGCAGAATCTCAAACCGCCGCTGCTCTTCTCTCTTGTATGTTTCCTTGTCAGGCCAGAGCTGAGCGATGAACGCCGCTTCGTCTGGATTGGTGCTCGTCGCCAAGGTCGAGTTCTTGTAGACGATAGTCACGCGATAGTCCCAGCGGCCGTCTTCCGTGGTGTGGTACGACGGCGACTCGATCTTGAGCGACAAAATGCGGCCCGTCGTCTGGATCTTTTTGAGCAGCGGCCAATGGTTCTTTAAAAACAGGTCGAGAAACTCCTGCTGATGGCCCCACTGGCACTTGTAGTAGTACTCGATGGTGTACGGCTGGCCAGCGGCGGTTTGCGTGGGCGCGCCCTGCGCCAATAGCGGACGCGATAGGCCGGCGACAAAGGTAAGAGCAACCAGGGCGAGAAGAATTCGGCGCAGCGAAATCTGCATAAGGGCCTCCATGCGTGTGATGAGAGCATTGTACGGCGTCGGGCAAGTCCACAGATCAGCCAGAACTCTTGCCATCAGGGCAACGCGACGCGGGAGTAGTCTGAGAGATCCACATGCCGCAAGCGCCGCTCTTCTGCCACCCCGATTCAGTTTTCTTCAGGATGATGGTCCCGCCGTGTCCACAGAGACTCCCGCACACGAAGCTGAGTGCAACGATGGCGCGTGTGTGGCTCTTGTCGAACCGGATCTCACCCAGCGTTAGTAAGCCGTGCGCGAAGCCATTGCGAACAGCATCATCGACCGAACTACCGCTGCGCATGGATCTCTCGGGATCGTTCTTTCTGACCTCCTGAGCGCCGAGTTCCGGATCGATCAGCTTGTACTTTTGCGCTCCCAGCGAGGCCAGGTCGCCCGGAAGGATCTGGTGAATGAGAGTGGGCGGTTGCGGCTCCAAATCGAGCCCTTTACCGCATTCCGCGTCATTTGTTGATCCAGGGGCGCCGAGAGGTGTGGTGCGATTTGCCAGATTGCCGGGCGGCGCGTCCCTGTCTGTCCATGCGACCAGAACCGCACGATAGACGGCGAGCTGCTCCGATGTGAGCGGATCAGGGCTCACCACGGGTTTAGCGTCATTCTGGCCTCTTATCGCCGCGGTTGAGACAAAGAAGGCAAGACAAAGCGCTAAGAACGCACAACTCGCTCGCATCGTAATCCTCCGGCGTGGCTGCTGTTTTGCTTTATTAGACACCTCCGGAAGGAAAAGCGGACCCTGAACGCGCGGGGAACCTTGAGACGAAATGATCGGGCAGGCCGAAGAACGCAGAAGCTCACTCGGCCTTGCAAGGCCGGATGTACGCGCGCAGCCAGATCGCGAGTTCCGGTTCCGACATGGTTCCATCGGCCACGGACAGCATAGTCATCACGCCATCCCGGTCGCTCGCAATCAGTTCGTACCCATTCTTGAGCAAAAAGGTTTCAGTAACGACCCATGCCGTTCGCTTGTTGCCATCGAGAAACGCGCGATTGAGGGTGATGCCAACCGCATACGCAGCGGCCAGTGCGGCAATGTCGGGATTTCCGTAGCCCTCGATATTCTCTGGCGCCAGCTCCGACTGCAGAAGGGCCAAATCGCGAACGCCTGCCGCGCCGCCGTGTTCCGCAATCTGCTCATCGTGAATAGCGAGAGCGGAGCTTTCCCCGATCCATCTCCACGCCGCACCGTTCATTTGGCCAGCTCACGAAGCAGATCGCGGCGCTTGCGCATCACTTGGCGCGCCAGAGCCATGTCCTGCTCAAACTCAGGATCGTAAGGCGTGATGCGAAATCCATCGGGCGACTCGGTGAGGAAGATGAAATCCCCTTTCACGACCTTGAGCTTGGTCAGGATCTCCTTGGGCAAGACAACTCCCGCTGAGCTACCTACCGTGGTTACTTTGAGTTTCATAGCGGCCACCTAACTGTTATTGCCATTCTAATATAAATCAGAATGATCCTTACTCCCGCGGGCGCGCACTTGAACCCAGAAACATGTCAAAGAGCCATTTAGACGTGTTTGTGGGAAATTCTCTGGTTGCGTTTCCTCTTACTAGGTCAATTTCATGGTTCCACTCACCCTCCAAAGGGTCAATTTCAAGGTATTTGCCTCGAAGAATCGCAACCGCTCAAGCGAACATTTGTGGGGCAAGTGACACCGCTTGAGCGAACATTTGGCCGGTTGAACGCACCAAATAAACGACCATTGGCATTGATTCCATGGGACTTCATTCAAAACAACAGTCCCCTCTGCACTTTACGCGCTTTTCGGCGAGGTGACGATGCGCTCAGAGACGGCTTCAACAATCTGCTCGTGAACCTCGTCGATCGAGAGGTCGCCTTCGATGAGGACGACGCGGTCGGGCTCGCGGGCGGCGATTTCGCGGTACTTCTCCCAGGCGCGGCGGAAGAAGGCGTCCTTCTCCGACTCGAAACGGCCTTCGCTGGAGCCGGTTTCGGCCTCGACGCGATCGTTGCGGCGGCGCGCGCGGTTGAGGGATGCGGCAAAGCCGGGCAGAAGCAAAAGAGTTAGGTCAGGCTGAAGTCCGCCACAGATGAGCCGATGCATGTCGAGGACAACCTTGGAGCCAAGCTCTCGGCCGCCGCCCTGATATGCCTCAGTGGAATCGGTGAAGCGGTCGCAGACCACGATGCGGCCGGCGTCGAGAGCCGGCTGAATGACCTCGGCGATGGCCTGGGCGCGGTCGGCAAACATCAGGGCCATCTCCGCCATGGGCGCGATGGCGACGGAGTGGGAGGTGAGCAGGATCTCGCGGATGCGGTCGCCGGTTGCGGTACTGCCGGGCTGGCGCAGCAGCACGGGTTCCTGGCCGCGGCGCGTGAGCCATGCCGCCAACCGCTTGATCTGAGTGGTTTTGCCCGACCCATCGAGGCCTTCGAGCGTGATAAAAACACCGCGCGGCATGCGGTGAGGATAACACCAGGGACTAAGGGACTAAGGGACTAGGGACTCGAGCGAGTGTGAGTGAGTGCGGGTAAGTGAGTGTGAGCGTGACGGACTGGAGTCCGGCGCTACGATTCCAGCTACCGTGCCCGCGGCAGGAGACAAGTCTGTTTGAGTTGTGTTACAAGAGGGAGAATTCCCAAAAAACTTTTGGGATTCGGGCCCTTCGAGGCCTGTGTCCTGGTGGAGTGAAACATGCGTTTGACCGTCTCGCTCAAGCTCATTCTTTGCGTCCTTTTGCTGGGCGCCCTGCCGGCTAGCCGGCTCACCGCGCAATACCTGACGCTGGAGGGCCAGACGGGCGGATTTCTGACGCCGACCGCGTACGTGGTCTATGCCGAGAAGGGGCAATTCTTTTCGCATCCGGCCATCGGCTTCCATTTCATCAATGCCTCGGCGGTCATCGGCAACATTGAAACCTTCAGCATCACCGAGAGTTTTGCCAGCCGGGCAGAGGCGGGCTACACCCGCAGTGTGCATCAGTTCGGCAACAGCGGCCCGAGCACTAACGTCATGGCCAACGCAGTGTTGGGATCTACATCGTCTGCCACGGCTGTAGCGGTGCAGCCGGATTTCAGCCAGCTTTGGAACGCGAACGGCATGAACGTCTTTCACGGAAAGGTCGTGTTAATTAACGATGGCCAGTTCGGTCTCTGGATGCCGGGAGTCGCGGTAGGCGGCGTGGTTCGAACCGGCGACAAATTCGTAACCGGCGAGGCGGGCCCCGTGGCCGTGCAACTCTACGATCAGTACTGCCTTAAGACCTCTTTGTGTATTCCTGCGGCCGTCCCGGATGCCAAGTCCTACACGAACGGAGACGTCTACATTGCTGTGACCAAGACCTGGGCCAAGAAGCCGGTGCCCTTTCTGGCCAATATTGGCTGGAAGGCGACCAATGCGACGATCTTCGGCATCGGCGGCCAGAGCACTCGCTTTGGCGGACGGTTGTTCGGCGGTTTGGGCATTCCGTTGCCTATTGGCCATGGAATCGTGGCCGTGCCCTCGGCGGGCTTTACACAGGAGCCGCGCACATCGAAGGGTCTGGGCCCCAACCCGCCCGCCGGCATTCCGCTGGTGGCGGGAAAGGCTGACCTGCCCACCACCATGGACTACGCTATACGCGTGACGCAGCGGGAAAAGCCGCACTTCGCCTTCGATATTGGCATCGGCCAGGTGGCAGGAAATATCGGATCGATCCCGTCGCCGACCTACTTGCCCGCAGGGTACCCACAGGTCGTCTACGTGCCAGTGAACTTGCAGGCGCGGCACGTGGTGGGTATGGGAATCAGCTATAGGTACTAGCGGAGTTAGCGGAGTTGGCGGGGTTAGCGGAGCTAGAGCCGTCGGCTTGAGCCGGCGAATAAAGCCATTCGATTCAATACAAATTGTGGAAAACACGCCTCTCCCATGCAACTTCTCCGCGCGGGAGGGGTTCCAATTTTACGTAGACCCTTTCCCCCGTCGCGCGGTAGACTCCGGCTGGCGGGAAAACGGAAAGCAGAAAAGAGGAGGTTTTTCATGCGAATTCTTCATATGCGAATTCTCCAGGCGATGCGCGCGAAAGCAATGCGCGTGATGTTGCTGGCGCTGTTTCTTTGTGCGATCCCCGCTTCTTCATTTGCGGGAGTTTTCATCAGCGTGGGTTTTGCGCCGCCGGTGCTGCCAGTGTATGTGCAGCCGCCCTGCCCGGAGGCGGGCTGGATGTGGACGCCGGGCTATTGGGCATACGGTCCTGACGGGTACTTCTGGGTGCCGGGCACGTGGGTGCCGGCGCCGTATGAGGGCGCACTTTGGACGCCTCCTTACTGGGGCTGGGATGGCGGGTTGTATGTCTTCCATGTTGGTTACTGGGGCCGGCACGTGGGCTACTACGGCGGCGTGAACTACGGATTCGGCTACATGGGCATTGGCTTTGTGGGCGGCGCGTGGCACGGCCACGACTTTGCCTATAACACCGCGGTGGTGCGCGTGAATACGACTGTCATCCACAACACTTATGTGAACAACACCATCGTGCGCAACAACACCGTGGTGAACGACCGGCACGTGGCCTATAGCGGCGGCCCGGGAGGCGTCAACCACCGGCCAACGCCTGAGGAGAACTCCTATTCGCACGAGCAGCACGTGGCGCCGAGCGCGATGCAGACGCGGCATGAGACCTTTGCCAGAAGCAACACGGATAACTACGCCAACCATAACGGCGGGCATCCGCAAAATGCGGCCATGGAGCGGCCGGCGGGGGGCCATACGGGCGGCGACACGAACCGGGGCATTAACTACAACTCTTCGAAATCAAATTCAGGCAACATGACCGCGCCCCGTGGGCAGAACGGAAACACGCCTCCGGAGAAGACCTACAACAGTTCGCATTCGAATACGGGTTATGCGCCGGAGCCTCGCGGAAACGGAAACGCGAATCCGCCGAGGACCTACAACAGCTCTCACTCGAATACGGGCAATGCGCCGGAGCCTCGGACGTATAACGCGTCGCACTCGAATACGGGCAACGCGCCGGAGCCGAGGACATATAACTCGTCGCACTCGAATACGGGCAACGCGCCGGAGCCGAGGACGTATAACGCGTCGCACTCGAATACGAACGCTGCTCCGTCGCGTCCAGAAGGCGGGCAGGGGCCGCATCAGCCGGCGCCGCAGCAGCGCGAAATGCGTCAGGCACCCGCGCCGCAGCAACACGAAACGCACCAGGCACCTCCGCCGCATCAGGGACCGCCGCCACGGCAAGAGGAGCACGGGCATCGCTAAGCGGAAACTGCTGTTTGCATGAAGAAGGCCCACGGGAAACTGTGGGCCTTCTTGCGTTGCTGGCGGGGATCGGTGATCGCTGGCGCTATTTGTCCGGGGTGGGGGCGTAGTAGCCTTCGCGGGTGATCACATTGAGGTCGCTCTTCTCGGTCTTGAGGACGATTTTGTGGAACCCGCCGTCTGTATCAACTTTATCGGGCGTGTAGGTGAGCAGATATTGCTGGCGGAGGGATGCGGCGATCTGGTTGTAAATCTCGTCGAGGTTGTCCTTCTTTTTGGCTTCGAAGAACTGGCCGCCGGTGCGTGAGGCGATCTGCTCCATGATCTTTTTGCCGTCGACTCCGGCTTCGCTCTTTGGGTTGCCGCCGCGGTGTCCGCCGCCACCACCGGGGTAGCCTCCTCCGCCGCCGGGATAGCCGCCGCCACCACCGGGATAGCCTCCACCGCCACGGTGGCCGCCGTTGCCAGGAAAGCCGCCGTTGCCTCGGTCTTGCTCGCCTTTAAAGTAAATGGTGAAGACCTGCAGGTTGGCGTGCTCGGCGGCATCGACGGCGTCGTTGAGCGTCTCCTTGCTGCCGTGGTCCGCGCCGTCAGAGAAGACGATGAGCGCTTTGCGCCCCGACTTGGACTTCATGAGCTCGTCAGAGGCGAGGTAAATCGCGTCATAAAGCTGGGTTCCAGAGCCGAACCGCCCGCCGCCGTGCTGCCCATAGCCGCCATTTCCGCCGCGGTCGTCACCACTGGTTTCTGGACCCTGGTTGTTGCGCTCCCGCGAGGTTGGCCCCATGCCGTCGAGCTCGTGGTGCAGTTTGTCGCGCGAGTTGGTGAAGTCTTCGAGCAGCTCGACTTCGCGGTCAAAGTGAATGAGGAAGGCTTCGTCACCCTGGACGCCGTCCTTCGGATCAGCGGGGAGCATGAGGTCAATGAACTTTCCCGCGGCCCTGCGCTCGACGTCCATGGCCGAGGAAACGCTGTGGCTGGTATCGACCAGCAGGCCCAGGCGGAAGGGAAGGTTGCTCTGCGAGGTAAAGCTCTTGATCACCTGCGGGCGGCCGTCTTCAGCGAGGGTGAAGTCTTTGGCTGTCAAGTTGGTGACGAGTGCGCCGTGCTTGTCTTCAACTACCACGGGGAGTAGAACCTCCCGCGCCTGCACCTTGAGGTTGGCGATGGGGTGTTGGGGGGAGGGGTTGGGGGAGGGCTGCTGGGCGGCGCGGGATGGGCGCAGAAAGTAAGACGCGAGTACGGAAACGGCGGCCAGTGAGAGAGCAAGACAAAACTTGGACTTGGTTTTCATGAGATTTCGCGAAAACTAGACTTCCAGCTACTTAGACGCTGATGGAGTGCGGTTTGATGACGTTTTTTGGTATTCATTGAGGGGTGTATCAGAAATGCTACGTAGATTCCGATCGCGGTTGCCCAGGGGCTGAAGCCCCGATCCATCGATCTGACGTCTATCGGCGCGGCTGGAAGCTGCGCCCTGATACAAGACCTGTGGGTTTGGGTTATTGCGATCCCACATCTCAAAAGCGGGATGTGGGGCATCCGCCGGAACATTATGGGGCGGGGGTGGAAGGCGGGGGATTGTGCCCGGCCCACTGGCTGGGCGCGTTGGCCATGGTGAGCACCAACCGGCCGCCGGCAGCGATCTCCGGGTGACGGAGCCAGGCCCGATCGAGTGGCTTGCCGTTCAGCGTCGCCGCTGTGACGTAGATGTTGTCGGAGGAGAAATTTCTGGCTTCAATCACGAAGTCCTTGCCGCCGGCGAGATGCAGCGTGATCTGAGGATAGGCGGGACTGCCGATGAGGTACACATCCTGGCCGGCGTTGGGGAAGATGCCGATCTGCCCGAAGACGTACCAGGAAGACATGGCGCCCGAGTCGTCGTTGCCGGGAAGGCCGTTGGGACCGGCGCGATAGCTGGCGGCGATGATCTGGTGCACGCGCGCGTCGGTCTTGTCGGGACGGCCGGCCCAGATGTAGAGGTAGGGAGCGAGGAATCCGGGCTCGTTGCCCACGTCGTAGCGGCCGGGGACGTCGAAAAACGCGTCGAGGCGGCGCACGAAAGTTTCCGGGCCGCCGGATTTCTCAATCATTCCCGCGACATCCTGCGGCACGAAGGTGGAGTAGGTCCAGGAGTTGCCTTCGTAGAACGTGTCTCCGGCCCAACTGCCGCTCATCATGGCCGTAAACGGCGTGAGCCAGGTTCCGTCGCGATGGCGCGGGCGAATGAAGCCGGTGAATCCGCCTTCGCTGAAGTCCGGGTCCCAAAGCTTCTTCCAGTTGGCGGAGCGCTCGAGGTATTTTCTGTAGTCTGCGGTGTCGCCGAGGCCTTTGGCGAGCAGGGCAATCTCAAAGTCGTTGGCGGCGTACTCCATGTCGACCGAAGCGGGACGGTCCGACCCCTCGATGGAAACGTAGCCTAAATTGTGCCAGTCATCGAGGCCACCGCGGCCTTCTTTGAAGTGATCGGCGGGCGAAACTTCGGCATCGTGCATCTCGGCGGCGAGAGCGGTCTTCCAATCGACGCCCTTGACACCTTTGACGAAGGCGTCGGTGAGGATGAATTCGGCGTTGCTGCCGCCCTGGGTGCGGCCGTTGAAGTTGCCGCTGCGCGCATCGGGCAACCAGCCCTCGTGCCGGTAAAGATCGACGAGGGCACGCACGATTTGGGTCTCGCGCTCAGGAGCGATGAGCAGCAGGAGTGGGCTGGAGGTGCGGAAGATGTCCCAGATGGCGTAGTAGTCGTCGTAATATGGCTCGGTTGATTTCCAGAGCGGGTTCTCGCCGGTGCGATCGGTGGGCATGAGCATGGTGTGGTAGAGCGCGGTGTAGAAAATCTGCGCCTGCTCGGGGGTTTCGCCTTTCAGCTCGACTTTGCCGAGCGCCTTGTCCCATTGGGCGAGGGCGGCGGCGTGCACGGCGTCGAAATTGAAACCGGGAATTTCGGCGGCGAGATTCTGCCGCGCCTGGGCGATGCTGACGAAGGAGATACCGATCTTCATGAGGACCGGATGATCACCGGTGACGGAGAAGGTGAGCCATGCGCCGGAGTTGGAGCCGGATTCTGCGTGCGCGCTCTTGCTGCCGGGCGTGAGCTGGTCGTTGAGCCACGTGCCCCAGGATGTGGCCGGCGTGCTCAGGCGCGCGTAGAAATAGACGGTGTAGGAAGTGAGCTGCTTGTTCCAGCCGTTGGTGACGCTAGTGGAGCCTTCGATTTCCGTTGGTGAAAGAATGCGAACTTCACAGCCGGTGAGCCGTTGATCTTCATTTTGCTTCGCGCCGGAGACAAGGATGTGAGTGACGTCGAAGAGGAGACTGGCGGGCGCGCCTTTGGGGTAGCGAAAACGGTAGATTGCGCTGCGGCGCGCGGCGGTGATGTCGACGTCGATGTTGTAACGGGCGAGCGTGACCGAGTAGAGGCCGGCGGAGGCGCGTTCATCGGCGCGCGGCGACCCAGCGTCGAGCGGCGCGGGCGCGCCGGTGGTGGGCATGACGAGAATGTTTCCGTATTTTGCGCCTCCGCCGGTGCCGCTGACGTGGGTCTGGCTGAAGCCGCGAATGTTGTCCGTGGCGTTCCAGCCGGCGTTGGGATCGTGGCCGGCCGGCGCTGCCATGTCGGGGCCGGGCTTGATCTCGCCGAAGGGCACGACGGGGCCGGGAAAGACGTTGCCGCCGCCCGATGCGCCGAGAAAGGGATCGACGTGCGTGGCGAGTTGAGCGTTGGAGAAGGAGGCAAGCAGGACGACGGGCAGAAGGGCAACGATGCGTAGGAAGAGTTTCATTTTTGTGGTTTTGTGGCAGGAGAAGGATAGCATTCGAGAGCAGGGGGCAAGGGAGAGCAGGGAGCAAGGGAGCGAGGGAGCAAGGGAGCGAGGGAGCAAGGCATCGGCTGTCACGCGTGCTTGTGCTCCCACCCTAAACGCAAAGGGCGCGTTTAGGATGGGGCAACCAGTTTTCGTGGTGGGTGGAATTTGCGAAAAGCAACCGCAGGTCCTTCGACTCGCTGCGCTCACTCAGGATGACATCCGATTTTGGTTGCTCAGGATGACAGTGGTCTTCGTGGTGAGTGGAATTCTGCAGGACGCTAGCGCAACAAGTCTTCGAGCGTGGTGCTGAGGTCGGTTTTGTCGTCGCGGTATTTTACGATGGCGGGGGCGTAGAGACTGAGGCCCCAGGCTTCGCTTTGAGGATGGCCTTTGCCTTTACCTACGGCGCGGGCGCCGGGGACGACGACGGCATTCTCGGGAACGATGAGCGCAGTTTCTCCGCTGGCGCGGAGCACTTCGCCATTGACGAGATCGAAGAGAGGCGTTCCGCGGGTGAGAATGGTGCCCGCGGCGAGGACAGCGCCCTTGCGCACCAGGGTGCCTTCGTAGACGCCGCAGTTACCGCCCACCAGCACATCGTCTTCAATGATGACGGGGCTGGCGTTGACCGGCTCGAGCACACCGCCGATTTGCGCCGCGGCACTCAAGTGCACGCGCTTGCCGATCTGGGCGCAGGAGCCGACCAGGGCGTGCGAATCGACCATGGTTTCCTCGTCGACGTATGCGCCGGTGTTGATCCACATGGGCGGAGCGCAAATGACGCCGCGCGCCACATAAGCGCCGCTGCGGACCGCAGAGCCGCCCGCCACAACGCGCACACCGTCAGCCGCGGAGAAAAGGCGCGGTGGAAAGGTGTGTTTATCGACAAAGGAGAGAACGCCGGCGTTGGAACCTTCGAGGGCGCCAAGGCGGAAGCCGAGCAGGATGCCCTGCTTGACCCAGGCGTTGACGCGCCATCCTGTGGGCGCTGCGGCGTCTGGTTCGGCAGAGCGCACTTCGCCGCGCTCGAGACATGCACGCAGCTCCAGAAAGGCCTTCATAGCCGCCGGGTCGCCGCTGGCAGCCGCTCCCGCGGCAAAGTGCCGCGCGATTTCTTGTTCAAGCTGGGTGAGATTCATTCCATTCCGAGTGTAGCAAGACAGGGAACAAGGGAACGAGGGAACAAGGGAACAAGAAAACCGAACTGAAGTTAAGGGGCTGCGGGACTAGGGGTGAAGGTCAGGCGGGGTGGAAGGGAATGAGGGCGGGCTTAATCCTGGGCCGCGCGTGCGTGCCGACGGGTTGCAGGCGGAAGCAGTTTTTGCCGGAGGGAATCAGGGCCAGAGGAATGGGTCCTTCGCCGGGGCGGCCGTGGAAGTTCTTCGACTCCAGCCACGCGCGCAGACGGGGATCGCAGATCTGTGCGTTGCCCTGCCAGAAATCGGGCTTGAGGCCAAGCTGAATGAGGAGATGATCGAGATGCAGCTCGATGACGTCGCCTTCCTTGGGGAAATAGCGGCGCACATTGTTCGCGCCTACTTCGACGCCAGTAAACTCTCGGCCTTTGCACTGGGTTTTGACGACCATGAAGCCCTGTCGACCAACGAGGAAGGAGGCTCGTTTGGAATGAGTCAATTCTAAGAAGAATCAGGTTGAGTGGGATACGGGGAGGGAAAGAAAAGCGGTGGTGCGTTCCTGATTTGAGACGGACGGGGAGAGAGCCCGGATTTGGGAACGTCTGCACGGACGCCGGAAGCGGCAAGAATCCGCGCGGGCAAGGCGGGACCGGCGGCGCGTATGCGATACTCGAAACGGCATGTACAAACGGATCGTATTGAAGCTATCGGGTGAGGCTCTTGCGGGCGAGCGGGGCTTTGGCCTGGATGCCGAAAAGGTGTCCGAGATTACCGGCGAGCTCGCGGAGATTCATGCACTGGGCGTGGAAATCGGCATGGTGGTGGGCGGCGGGAACTTCTTCCGCGGCGTAGAGGAGCAGGCCAAGGAGATGGACCGCGTGAGCGCGGACAACATGGGCATGCTGTCTACGGTGATCAACGCCATCGCCCTGCAAGACGCTCTCGAACAACGCGGAGTGCAGTGCCGGGTGATGAGCGCGGTGTTCATGAACCAGATTGCCGAGCCGTATATCCGGCGCAGGGCGGTGCGGCATCTGGAAAAAGGCCGCGTGGTGATCTTCGCGGCGGGCATCGGGAATCCGTTTTTCTCTACCGACACAGCGGCCAGCCTGCGCGCCATGGAGATCAAGGCCGATGTGCTGCTGAAGGGCACCAAGGTGGAGGGCGTTTACAACGCCGACCCAGTGCTGGTGAAAGACGCCGTGAAATACGACGAGATCACCTACATGGACATTCTGCGCCAGGGGCTGAAGGTGATGGACCTGACGGCGGTGAGCCTGTGCAAGGACAACAACCTGCCCATGATCATCTTCAACATGAACCGGCCGGGCAATATTCGTCGCGTGGTGATGGGCGAAAAGGTGGGATCGCTGGTGACGGCGTAAAAAGCAGGGAATAGGGAGTGGGGAATAGGGAGTAGAACGACTGCTCTGGAGTGGAAGAAGCTCTGACGCAATATTGGCTCTGATTCCAAACGACGTACGCCTTTCTCTTTGAACCGCGATCGCTGCCGCTTTTCTCCATTCCCTGTTCCCTACTCCCTATTCCCTGTCTTTCCGGAGCGTCTAACTGTTCGTGGAAACTCGCAAGCCAGCGCCGCTGAAAGCTCTAACAGGCTTGCGCTGCTTCGCGGCCATCAACATCGTTCTTTTCCACTTCTCCAATCCCCAGTGGTTCAATTTCAACTTCTACTTTCCCTCGCCTTTTATGGCGGGCTCGCTGCACATTCCCGTGCTTCTGGCGCCGGTGGTCAACGCGGGCTTCATCTCCGTGAGCTATTTCATCCTGCTCTCAGGATTTGTGCTTGGCTATAACTACAACGAGCGGGCGCGCAACGGGGAACTGGATCGCAAACGCTTCTGGGAGGCGCGCTTTACCCGTATCTATCCCATTTACCTTCTGAGCTTGTTGCTGAGCCTTGGGACCCTGGGGGCGGAGTACCGATCCCACACGCACGCCATGTTCTGGACGGGGGTGGTGCTGACTCCGCTGCTGCTTCAGGGGTTTGTTCCGGCGGTGGCCACGTTCTTGAACACGCCGGCGTGGACCATGTCGGCTGAAGCCTTCTACTACGTTCTTTTTCCGTGGCTGGCGCGCGCCAAAAAGCCTGGGCGCATAGGGCCGTACATTGCGAAACTGGCGGGTGTTTGGGTGCTGGGACTGGTGCCGGGCGCACTTTATATGGCCTTCAATCCCGACGGCATCGCTCATCCCGACCGCTGGAGTTACGGGCCGTGGCTGTGGGCGCTGAAATACACGCCGTACGCGCATGTTTTCAGTTTTGTCTTTGGCGTAATGCTGGCCAACCTGAACGCGATGATCCCGCGCGCGAGCCACGTACGCCTATGGCTCGGAGTGGGCGGCTTTGTGGGACTTTACGGAATCCTGTGCCTGGGGCCGCTGGTTCCTTACGCCATCATCCACGACGGCCTGCTGATGCCGCTGTTTGCCTTTATCGTGCTGGGGTTGGCGGGAGAGAATCCGCTGGCGCGCGCGCTGGGCGTGCGGCCGCTGGTGTTTGTGGGCGAAGCCAGCTACTGTCTCTATCTGCTGCACTTCAACCTTTGGAACATGATTCACGGCTCGCATGTGCTGGAGGCGCTGGGGCTGAGCCGCTTCGATCCCTGGCTCAGTTACGTTCTGCTGGTCGTACTGGCGCTGGCGGCGCTGCACTTTATTGAGAAACCGGCGCAGCGCAAATTGCGCGAGTGGATGCATGCAACGAATGTGGTGAAAGAGGCTGTGGTTCGCAGCCAATAGCGGTGGACGCGGGGTTGCGCTTTCCTCGCATCTCAAAATCGAAATGTGGTCCACCTGGTGTTGTGGGGAGTTTGCTTTGTGCAAGAAAAAGCCCAGCTCTGCGGCTGGGCTTTTCATTTTCTTACTGAAACCTGATCCGGGAAACCAATTCCTACTTGGTGATGGACTGCGTAGCATGATTGCCGTGGGGAACGGAGATGACCGCCGTGGGGTACGCGCCGGTGGGATAAGGCGTGGCCTGCGTGGTGTTCAAAGCGCCGGTCTCGGGATTGAGCTTGAAGCCGGAGAGCGAGTTGTCCAGGCGGTTGGCGGTGTAGACGTAGCGGCCCAGTGAGGGCTCGATGGTTATTGAAACCGGGTCGGTAGCGGTGGAGTTTCCAGCCCCCGAGGTAGCGGCCACGATGGTGGAAGGAGTGCCGGTGGGCAGGGAGATGGAGTACTCCGAGACCGAGTTGTCCAGCGAGTTGGTGATGTACATATAAATGCCGCGCGGATCGACGGTGATGGAGGTCGGCTCGTTGCCGGTCTTGAACGGCCCGTTGATCATGAAGCTGAGCACGTTGGTGGACAGCACCGTGTAGCCGATGAGCTCATTGGAAGCGTAGTCGGTGACAAAAACGAAACGGCTGGTGGGATCGGTAGCCAGCGCAGAGGGCTTGACGCCGGCCTGATAGGGACTGCCGGAGACAGCGGTGAGTGCGCCACTGGAGCCAACCGAGTAGCCGAAGACCCAGCCGGGGTTGGCGTTGCTGGATGTGGTTCCACCCGGGTTGTAAGCCGACTGGTCATAAGCCGCCACGTACACCGCATTGTTGTTGAAGAGGGCGACGACACCGGTGGGAAGGATGGTGTCGGTGGGGTAACCGGGAAGTGTGAGCGAAACCGTCGCGGTCGCGCTGCCGATTTTACCGCTGCTGAGGGCATATTCCGTCAGCGTGGCGGAACTGGTTCCCGAAATCACGTACAGGAAGGTATTCGCCTGATTGACTGCCAAGTACACCGGAGTGTTGGGCAGGGTAATCGAGTCCGCCAGCGTCAATGTGCCGCTATCGGCGATAGTGAAGTGCACCACGGATTTATTGCCCTGGTTGGCGACATAAAGATTGAGGTAGTCCGAAGTCATGGCCATGGCCACCGGGCTGGTGCCGCCCGAAGCGATGGGAGTGATAGCCGAGCGGATGGCGCCCGATTGCGCATCGGTGGCGTAGCCATAGATCTGGCCCGCGCTGCCGGCAGAGGCTCCGGCCGAGGCGGCCACGTAAACAAAGTCGATGGTGACAAGCTGGCAGGCCGTCAGGAGTGTGGCCACAATGAGGCCAACCGCAGAGACCAGAGCGAGCTGGCTCAATTTACTGAACTTCATGCGCTTCCTTCGTCATGGGCTCTTTGCTTCAAAAGCCCTCAAAAAATCGCGTTTACGTTGCCCCGTGTTTATTGTAAAAGCCGCGTACGGGGTATTGCCAGAACCGGTTCCGCTGCGGGCGCCGGAGGAAAGCAAGGTCTCACTTCGACTGGACGCCGCCTCCGGTGCCATTGTGAGGAATGGCCGCCGCGGCCACGGGCTGGTCGTTGGTGACATACGGCGAGAACTGGGCGTCGAGCAGGGTACCGGCCGTCGTGCTCAGCTCAAAATCTGAAACCGTGTTGTCGAGAAAATTGACAGTGAAGAGAAAGTGATTCGTGGAAGGATCGATGCCGATGGCGACCGGCTGGAGGCCGGTGGCGTAACTCTTGATGCGCGTGAGCACGCCGGTGCTGCTCATCGAATAAGCGGTGACGGTGGCGTCGGTCGAGTTGGCGACGTAGGCATAGGCATACGAGGGATCGACGACTACGCCGGTCGGATCGTTGCCTGCGGGGTAGGGGCTGCCGCTCAACGCGGTGAGCGCGCCGGCGGAACCGACGGAGTAACCGAGCACGTTGCCGCGCACGGAGTCAGTCACATACAAGTAGGCGCTTTTTGCATCGCTGGCGATGGCGGAAGGCTTGACGCCGGCAGCGAAGGGCGAACCGGGCACGGCCGTCAACGCACCTCCCGACCCGACGGAGAAGGCGAAAACATAGCCCGCAGAAGGCGTCACCGACGAGTCGTACGCGATGACATAGACGTAGGCGCCGGAGGCGAGCACATTCACGGCCGTGGGCACGACGACGTGCGAGGCATTGGCGCCGGTGAGCGTCAGCGGCCAAAATTGGGCGTTCACGGCCGGGTTGTTGACTGCTGTGCCGAGCCCGATCGGCGCACTGCTGGTTGCGGCGGTGAGCTGGTACACCGCGATGGAACCGGAGCAAGGATCAGCCGGGGAGCAAAGCGGAAGCGGTTGGTAGGTATCCACCACGAAGACGTTGGATTTACTGGCAGCGATGGCCAGGGGGAAGATTCCCGGAGTGTTGACCGTGTTGTACGGATAGAGCTTGCCATCATTGCCGATGATGAACTGGACGATGGTGTTGTCGTCGTGATTGACGACGAACAGGTTCTGGTCATCGGCGGAGACGGCCTCGGCAACGGGGTTGCGGCCTTCAGATGGAAACGGCGAGGTGGGAATCTGGCGCATGCGGCCAGACTCGGAGTTGATCTCGAAAACGTCGATCTCGCCGTAGCTGTTGGCGCCGGCCGCTTTTGTGCTGGCCACGAAGACGAAATCCACGGTGAGCGTCTCGCAGGCAGTAATGAGCGAAGCCGCCACGAGGCTGGCCGCGGCAACCAGCAACAGCTGGCTCGATCTGGAAAACTTCATGCGCATCTTTCGTCAGCAGGGCCACCCATGGCCCCTCTAAAAAATCTGGTTTTTGATCAAGTCCATTTTCGATCAAGTCAATTTTTGCTCAAATCAAGGCGCGAGTTGCGAACTGCCGTGCCGGGACTTGAACAGTGTTTTTAGAGGCTCCGAAGCATCCGGAACTCCCCAAGAGGCGCCGGCCGGCCTTTCGCAATTGGGCCGGCGGCGCCGCGTGGCTTTATCCGGTACGCCCGTCCACCAGGCACCATGTCGGCTGACCCTTGAGGGTCCAGGTCGACGTAGAGCGCATTTGTCTCAGGTCGCCGGTGTCGGGATCGAGCGCGCGTCCCGTGACGGTGGAGTCATATTCGTTGGCGGTGTAGACGAACTGACTCGAGGGATCTTCGACGATACACTGCGGGCCCGACCCGGAGCCAAAAGGCTGGTCGCCAATGAACTGCAACTCATAGGAAGGCGCGGTGAAGATATCGTACCCGGCAATGCCGCTCTGCGGGTTGTTGCCGGTAATGTTATTGCCCTGGTTGGCAACGTACAGGTACTTTCCCTTCGACTCGACCAGGATTTGGATGGGATTGGCCAGCGTACCCGTGTCAGGAAAAACGCCGCTGGGTTGGGCCTGCAACGCGCCGCCGGTGCCCGTGGTGAAGGGCAGGATCTGTCCGGGGTAGGTGCCTGCGGGGAATGGACACGTGCTGGAACTGCAGGCGATGGTGAGTGGCTCGTTGTCGAGGACGTAAATAACGCTGTTGGCATTCACAATGGAGTTGCCCTGATGGATGCCTAACGGCTGCACACTGTTCTGGCTCAGCGTTAGCTGGCCGTTGGAGGAGTAGGAGTACGGCCAGACCGAGGTGCCACCGGTATACGGGTAGGAGGTGGGCGCCTGCGCACCGGTGAGGGTGAGGAGGAATTGGCCGCTGAGAACGAAATCGACAGGATTGGCGGGAACCGGGAAGTAAGTGAGCGCGGAGCCGTTGTTCGCAGTCACCTGGGCATTGACAACCAGCGACAAGCGGCCGGTGGTCTGGTTGATCTGGAAGACCGTAATGTCGCCGCAGGTGTAAGTCGGGGCCGCCGTGGCGCCAAGAGCGCGCGCGCAGTTGTCGGTGCTAGATGGGCTGGCGTTATCCGGCGCGTCGTGGTCCAGAACCAGCAGATAATTGCCCGTTGAGTCTACGATAAGCCGGAAAGGGTTCTGGCCCTGGGTGAAGAAGGTTTCCTGGGGCGTCAGGACGCCATTGCCGCCTACGGCAAACTCGGTGATGTTGGCGTTCTGGCATTCGGCGCTGCCTACGCCATAGCAATTACCGTTGCCGGCGTTGTTCACGCCGCGATTGAGGACATAGAGGAAGCGGCTACCAAGGGTGAGGACGGCGCGGACCGGGTTGGCACCCCCCGAAGAGACTGGCAGGAGGTCAATGGGGGCCAGGGTACCGACGTTGTGGTCGATCCGATAGCCGGAGACGATGCCGCTGTTTCCAGACGAGGCGGTGACGGTTCCCGTTACATACAAGAAGCCAACCGTATAACTCTCAACGCAAGACGTTATGCCAAAGATGATGCCTGCAGAGAGGACGCCCATCAAAAGCGCCTTGCCGAATTTCGTAAACCTCATGCTATTCCTTCATCCTGGTTAGGCGTGCGCCGCCAAGTTTGGTCGTTCCCGAGCAGTGCTGGGTTGGGATGGAATCCCTGATGAATTGTAAAAGGCGAGGGCAGGTTGTGCCTAGTTTCTGGCTGGGACCGGGCGAAAGCCGCGATTTCCAACACTTCGCCGCCCTGACCCTGGCCCCTCGGCCTGATTCGTTACCCGGCAAACCCACTCTCTGGATGTAATCGCAGTATAGACGTTCCGAGGGTAGTAATGGGCAGCGATGGTCTTTTGGAAATTTTGTCTGGCGGGCGCGGAGGACTTTCCGCCAGCCGGCAGGAGGGTGCGGTGTGCCGGCGAGTGCGGGCGTAGACGCCCGCACGACCGCCGGTCTGGATACCGGCGCTACACAAATCAGGAGGCCGGCGGTACGAGTCGGGCCAAGGTCCTACCAGACGCGGCAGGAGTTCTCGGGGTACATCGGCTGGCCTTTTTTGCAGCCAAAGGCTTTGCCGAATTCATCGAAGTTCTGGACTGCGCCATTGACGCGCCAGCGGCCCGGCGAATGCGGATCGGTGAGCGCCCTTTGGCGGGCGATGGCTTCGGTCTGGTTTTCGCACCATACCTGGGCAAAGCCGATAAAGTAGCGCTGCGCTTCGGTATAGCCATCGATCTTGTCGTCGATGCTCTTATGCTCCTCAGCCAGGGCATCGAGCAGCGCCTGATAGGCGATGTGCAGCCCGCCATTATCAGCGGTATTCTCGCCCAGCGTGAGGCGTCCGTTCACATTTGCGGCAGGCGTATCGCCGTGTACCGGTGCGGCCACAAAACCGCTGTATTCGTTTGCTTCGCAGTCGGTGCGCTCGGTAAATGCCTTGCGATCGGCTGGCGTCCACCATTCGCGCAGGTTGCCCTTGCCATCGAACCGCGAGCCTTGGTCGTCAAAGCCATGCGTCATCTCATGTCCAATGACTACGCCAATGCCGCCGAAGTTCACCGCGGGGTCGATGGTGAAGTCGAAGAATGGAGGCTGCAGGATGCCGGCCGGGAAGTTGATGTCGTTGTACGAGGCGTTGTAGTAGGCGTTAACCGTGGGCGGTGTCATGCCCCATTCCTTTTCGTCCACGGGCTTGCCCAGCTTGGCAAAGTCGTAATTGCGCCGGTAAACGGCCACCCGCTCCACATTTTCCACGAACGTATTGCGGATCACTTTCACGCTCGAGTAATCGCGCCACTTTTCCGGGTAGCCGATCTTGTTACGGATCATGGTCAATTTTTCTTCGGCGGCCTTTCTCGTCTCGTCACTCATCCAGGGCAGGTCGCGCATATCGTCCGCCAAGGCTTTTTCCAGGGCCGCCACCAGCTTGTCCATGCTGGTTTTGGCGGCTGGAGGAAAGTTCTCCTTCACCCAATCCTGTCCAACGGCCTCGCCCAGCGCCCGGTCAGTGGCTGAAGTGCACTGCTTCCATCGCGGCTGCGGTTCTTTCTGTCCCGCCAAAACTTGCCCGAAGAATCGGAAGTTTTCGTCATAGAAGGCGCTGGAGAGGCTCTGGGCATCGCCGTGAAGCACCTGCCAGCGCAAATAGCTCTTCCATGCCGCTAACGGCTCGCTCGCGAGTAGTGCGTTCAGTCCTCTGAAGAAATCGGGCGCCACCACGTTGAGCGTGTCGAAATGGCCGATACCGATGGTGCTGAAGTATGGTTTCCAGTCGAATTCCGGCGTCAATTTCTGAAAGTCTTCCACGGAGTAAATGTGATAAACCTTCTCGGGATCGCGCCGATCTACGCGGGCCATGGAGGCTTTTGCCATGGCGGTCTCAATTTCCATCACCAATGCGGCTTCTTTCGCGGCCTCATCGGGCGAGTCGCCCGCCAGCACGAACATGTTCTTCATGTGCTCGACGTAGGCGGCGCGGATTTCGGCAAAATGAGGCGAATCGACGATGTAGTAATCCCGGTCGGGCAGAGAAATGCCACCCTGGTCGGCTTCGGCAATTTGCTTCGACGAGTCCTTCTCGTCCACGGAGACGCCGAATTCAAAGAACCCGTCGGACGTGCCGCGATTCTCGAGCCAACTCAGCAGTGCGGGGATACCCTGGAGGCTTTTCAATGCCGCAATCTGCTTCCACGTTCCCTGGATCGGTTCAATGCCGAGCTTTTCGATTGTGGACGTATCCATGCAGGACGCGTAGAAGTCGCCGTACTGCTTCTGCAGCGGGCTCTTGGGGGCACTGGACGCCGATTCCAGGTCCTTCCATAGCAGGTACTGATTGCGCAGCAGCAATTCGGAGAAGGACCTCGTCCACCGCGTCTGGTCGGAAGGAATCGGATTGGTCTTCATCCAGTTGCCACAGGAGAACTGGTAGAAATCTACGCAGGGGTCGACGTTGGTATCGATCGCGGAGGCGTCGAAGCTCTTCGTCACAGGAGTCGGCGACGGTTTAGACGTGATGTCCTGCGCGATGGGCGTGTGTGGTGCGGCGGGCGCCGGCGCAGTCTGGGCCAGCGCGGTGCCGGCGGCAAGAAGAATAAGAGCAGGAGCAATACGGAGACAGTGCATCATATACCTCGCTCAAAGCGTGAATTGGACGCTTTCTTGAATGAAAGCTGGTGTGGACGAATCAGGCACAGATTGTACTCTGTGGCTGCGGCGTTGAACAGGCCGGTGCGGATCTAAGAGCTACGGCGGAGAGGTTGTAAAGAGGTATGGAAAAGGCATTTCGAGTGGCGGCGGGGGTTTTGGCGCTGGGGTGGCTGATGGCCGTAATCCAGCCTGAGAATGCAGCCCAGGCGCAGGATGTGCACGTGCGTGTTTCGCCTGATGTGAAGACCGGAGTGGAGGCGACCACCGAGTTTCCTACGATCCAGATGGCGATGGACCACCATCCCTTTGCGGGCAAGGGTCCGGATGGCAAGCCGGGCCGGGTGTACATCGAGATCGCGCCCGGGGTTTACCACGAGCGGGTGATCGTGACACAGAACCATACCAATATCACCCTGGTGGGTATGGGAAAGTCGCCGGCGGACGTGGTGATTACCAACAGCCTGAACGCGAAGCAGGCCGGCGGGACATTTTTCACGGAGACTGTGGAGATTAACGGCGACGGATTCGAGGCCGATAATTTGACCTTTGAAAACACTGCCGGCAATACCGGTCAGGCCGTGGCCGCGGCGGTGAGGGCGGACCGGGCGGTGTTTAAGAATTGCAGATTTCTGGGCCACCAGGACACGCTCTTCGCCGATTACGGACGGCAGTATTATGTCGACTCGTACATTGAGGGCGGGGTGGACTTTATCTTCGGCAACGCTACGGCGGTGTTCGACCACACGGAGCTGCATGCGAATGGACCGGGCTATCTGACGGCGCAGTCGCGAACTTCGCCGGAGCAGACGACGGGCTACGTAATTATTGACAGCAAGGTCACGAGCGGCATTCCGGCCGGCGCGCCGCACGACACTGTCGGTTTGGGCCGGCCGTGGCGGCCATTCTCGCGCGTGGTGTATATCGATACGGAACTGCCCGCCGATGTGATTCCCGGGGGCTGGAGCGCGTGGGGAAGAACGAACGAGACGCCGCAAGCGTACTACGCGGAGTTCGAGTCGAAGGGGCCGGGCGCGAATGCGGGGTCGCGGGTGGCGTGGTCGCATCAGTTGACGGCGCGCGAGGCGGCACGGTACAAGCCGAGGGTGTTTCTGGAGGGGAAGGACCATTGGAATCCGGAAGCGGCGGCCGCGAAGCTGCCGTAGGGGGCGGCTTCTGGGAGATTTGACAAACGTACAGAAAAGCTGTACGTTTTTCCAGAGGGCTAATTCCATGCCAACCGAAACTTCTTATACAGAGCTGCGCGAAAACCTGGCGTCGTATCTGGACCGCGTGGTCGACGACCGCGAGGTTGTGGTGGTGAAGCGGCGCGGCGCGCGCGATGTGGCGATCATTGCCGCCGACGAGTTGGCGGGCCTGGAAGAGACGGCATATCTGCTGCGTTCGCCGGCGAATGCGAGGCGGCTGCTGGAATCATTGCGCGAACTGGATCGAGGCAAAGGAAAGAAGATGACCGTGCAAGAGCTGCGCCGTTCCGTGGGTTTGGACGATAAGAACTGAGTCGACTATGACCAGGCAAGACGCACGAGTCGCTGTTGTTTCAACGCACTTCTGCGAGGACCTCCGGCGCTGGATTGAGACTGACCGCAAAGCCGCGCTTCGGGTTCTTGACCTGGTGGCGGCGGCTCTCGAAGATCCATTCAAGGGAATTGGCAAGCCCGAGCCTCTGCGCCATGATTTCGCTGGTTGCTGGAGCCGCAGAATCAATCAGGAACATCGTATCGTCTATCGGGTGTTCACCGACCGAATTGAATTCGTCCAGGCGCGCTATCACTACGAGTGATTCAAGTCACATTAACTGTTAGGAAATGTGATCAGGGATATGATGTTTGACGGGTTCCTACCTTGTCTAGTTGCTTGCGGGAAGCAGGCACGCGCAGACAGGAGCCGTCCATGATTGCTATTTTTCCCAGACGTTGTTTGGCCTATTTCCATCTTTGCATCGCCTGCCCCCGCAGCCGCGCAGTGATTGCGCTCGCCGTTCTGGTAGCCGCGGCCGTGCTTGCTTCCGCGCAGAACACGACGGTAAGCGGGACAGTCTACGATCCGCGCACCACTTCGAGCGCGCTGCCGCTGCCGCATGTGCTGGTTTACGCGACCACGGCGCCAGTAGCCGCGCTGCCATCCGGTGTGCAATGCCTGACATACCAGGCGCCGACGGGCGTGGTGAGCTACACCTATACCGCGGTAGACGGCACCTTCACACTCACCGGCGTTCCTGAAAACGCCAGCTATACGATCGTGATTCAGGCCGGAAAGTGGCGGCGCCAGTTCCCGAACCAAGCGGTTGGGTCCGTGCCGCTGACCGGGCTTACGCTGCACATGCCTGCCAACCATACGCAGGGCGATATTCCGCTGATTGCTGTAGCCACCGGCAACCTGGACGGCTCAGAGTGCGTGCTGCGCGATATGGGAATCGCCGACACGGAATATACCGATGACAAAGGCACCAGCGGAGGACGAATTCATCTTTATGTGGGTACCGACAACGGCTATGTGGGTACGAATTACGGATATCCCGGTGGAGGAGGCGCTGCCATTAGCGCTTCTACTCCGCCGGAAACCGCGTTGACTGAAAATGCAGCGACCATGGCGCAATACGACGTGGTGATGTTTCCATGTCACGGCTATGCATCGGCAAGGGGGACCGATGAACTGAACAATGTTTTGAACTACGCCAATTTAGGTGGCCGCATATTTACAAGTGACTTCGGCTTCCAATGGCTCGATCCCGCCGCACCTTATAACTCACCATTCCCGCCGGTTGCGAACTGGAACGTCAACGAGATGCCTAACTATATCTACGGAACGGTGACGGTGAACCAGAGTTTCAACGATGCCGCGACGATGGCGCAATGGCTGCAGAATGCCGGCGCAACGCTCGCGGGCACGGCGAATCAGGTCCAGATTGAAAACGGATTGGTGCGCCTGGACACGGTGATCGCGCCTACGCAACCCTGGCTGACCCTGAACAGCAACACTTTCGCCGGCCAAAGTGGCAATCCCGTCATGCAGTTTACGTTCAACACGCCCGTGGGAGCGCCTGCGGCAAATCAATGCGGACGCGTGATGTTCAATGACTATCATGTGATTCCGACGATGGCCTACGGCACAATCTTTCCTGCGGAGTGCCCGCTGAATTCCGGGGCCATGTCGCCGCAGGAGAAGATGCTGGAGTATGCGCTCTTCGATCTGTCGGACTTCGTGCAGCCGGTGGTAGTTCCCGACCTCAACATTGCCTTCAATCCCAGTCCGCTGAGGGTTGGGTCAGGCGATGCGGCCGACCAGCTTGTTGTGGATGTGACCAACGCGAGTACGACTACTGCCATCGATAGCTCCGCGACGTTGAGCTTTAAACTTCCACCACTATTGACAGTGACAGGCATAACGGACTCGTCGGGCGGCTGGACCTGCACGGCAGCGACGCTTACGTGCACGCGCAATTCGCAACTCGCCGTCGGCGCCAGCGATTCCGTAACCTTGACGATCGAAGTGGCGACTTTCACGACTGCGCCGAGCGCCGGACAGTTGACGGCAACGGTTTCGGACGCGACCTTTTCGACGAATCCTTCGGCATCCGATGTCGTCACATATCAGCAACTGCCGGTTATTACGTGGCCCGCGCCCAAGGCGATTGTCTATGGCACTCAGTTGAGCGGAACGCAGCTCGATGCGACGGCCAGTGTGGCGGGCAGCTTTGTTTACTCGCCGGCGGCAGGAACCATTCTGAGCGCAGGCCAGCACACGCTGTCGGTTACCTTCACGCCCACCGACACGGTCAATTACACCACCGCGACCGCGTCGGTGACGCTGACGGTTTTTCCCGGCGCGGTGACGGTGACGCTAACCTCGTCGGCAAATCCGATCTTTCTTTCCAACTCGGTAACGCTCACGGCCAGCTTGCCCTCGTTTGCCTCTTCCGAGACCGGCAGTATGACCTTTTATTCCGGG
Source organism: Occallatibacter sp. (assembly GCA_031296305.1). Classification (GTDB taxonomy): domain Bacteria; phylum Acidobacteriota; class Terriglobia; order Terriglobales; family Acidobacteriaceae; genus Telmatobacter. Next base: position 34,203 of record JARLFZ010000035.1, read on the forward strand.
TCCACGGCGCTGGGCACGGCCACGATTTCGGGGGGCTCGGCCACGCTTACGACTACTTCGATCGCCGCGGGTTCGCAGCCGATTACCGCAGTCTACTCGGGCGACGCCAACATCAATCCGGCCACCAGCAATGCAATCAACGAGACGGTGCAGGACTTTACGCTCACCGTCAGCGGGCCGAGCGGAGTGAACGTGCGCGGCGGAGGCACGGCGACTTATACGCTGATCGTGACCCCAGTGGGCGGCACAACGCTGCCCGCAGCAGTGAGCCTGGGCGCCAGTGAACTTCCGCTTGACGCATCGGCCACATTTTCTCCGGCCACCGTGGCGGCGAATTCCGCCTCGACGAGTGTGACGCTCGCGCTGAAGATGCCTGGCTCAGCCTCACTTGAGCGTCCACGCGGACTGTTTGGGAGTCGCGGCATTCCAGTGGCTCTGGGGCTGGTTCTGCTGCCCTTTGCCGGCCGATGGCGCAAGCTCGGGCGCGGCTGGCGCGTACTGGCGCTGCTGGCCGTTTCCGCGGCGATGCTTTCTGCCGGGGTAAGCGGGTGCGGCGATATTCGTCCGCAGTTGTTCTCATTGCACGTGACTGCGGCTTCGGGATCCTTGTCGCACGCGACGACGCTGCAAGTCAACGTGCAATAGGTCGCGGTCTTTACACGGCTTCGCGTCTCCTGCCACACTGAAGCGTGGACACCCAGACCGTCGTTATCCTCGATTTCGGATCGCAGTATACGCAATTGATCGCGCGGCGCATTCGCGAGCAGAATGTTTTTTCCGTGGTGCTGCCATGCACGGCACCGCTCGGCGAAATTGAAGCGCACAAACCTATCGGATTGATTCTTTCGGGCGGGCCGTCGTCGGTGTACGACATCGACGCTCCGGACGCCGACCCGCGCGTGCTGGCGATGGGCATTCCGACGCTGGGCGTGTGCTACGGGCTGCACTTTATCGTGCATCACATGGGCGGCAAAGTGCGCTCGGCGCCCAAGCGTGAATATGGACACGCCGAAGTGCAGATTGAAGACGGCGCTTCGCAGTTGTTTGCCGGGTTGCCGCCGTCGATCCATGTGTGGATGAGTCACGGCGACGAAGCCGAGAAGCTGCCGGCGGGTTTTCGCCGCGTGGCCGTCACCGAGAATGCGCTGGCCGGAATCGCCAACGAGGAGGGCCGCATCTGGGCGGTGCAATTCCATCCCGAAGTGCACCACACGCCGCTGGGACCGCAACTGATTGCGAATTTCCTGCGCATCTGCGGGGCGCGCGGCGACTGGACGCCGGCACACTTCATCGAGACGACGGTGGCTCAAATCCGCGCCAAGGTGGGCACGGGGCACGTGATCTGCGGGCTATCGGGCGGCGTGGATTCTTCAGTGGCGGCGATGCTGGTGCATAGGGCCATCGGCAGCCAGTTGACCTGCATCTTTGTGAACAATGGCGTGCTGCGCAAGAACGAATTCCAAAGCGTGCAGAATAATCTGCGCGACAAACTGGGGTTGAATATTGTTGCGGTGAATGCCAGCGCGCGCTTTCTGACACAACTGGCGGGAGTGACGGAGCCGGAGATCAAGAGAAAGCGCATCGGCGCGGAGTTCATCGCGGTGTTCGAGGAGGAGGCGCAGCGCATTGCCGAGCAAACCGGCAGTGTCGAGTGGCTGGTGCAGGGGACGCTCTATCCGGATGTGATCGAGTCATCGAGCGTGAAGGGGCCGAGCCAGACCATCAAGAGCCACCACAACGTGGGAGGCCTGCCGGAGCGCATGAAATTGAAATTAATCGAGCCGCTGCGGGACCTTTTTAAAGATGAGGTGCGGCGCATCGGACGCGACATGGGGATGCCGGAGGAGATTCTGAGCCGGCAGCCGTTTCCCGGGCCGGGGCTGGCAGTACGCATCCTGGGCGAAGTGACGCCGGAGCGCGTGGCGCTGCTGCAGGAAGCGGACGAGATCGTGGTGGCTGAGATCAAGGCGGCGGGGCTCTACAACAAAATCTGGCAAAGCTTTGCGGTGCTGCTGCCGGTGATGAGCGTGGGCGTGATGGGCGACCAGCGTACGTACGCCTTTACCGCGGCGATTCGCGCTGTACATTCGGAGGACGGCATGACGGCGGATTGGACGCCGCTGCCGTACGAACTACTGAAGCGGATGTCGAATCGCATTGTGAATGAAGTGCGCGGCATTAACCGCGTGGTCTATGACGTGACGTCGAAGCCGCCGGGCA
>JARLFZ010000036.1 GCA_031296305.1 Occallatibacter sp.
TTAGCCTCGCAAATTGCGGGATCGTCTGGAGGAGCTCTCACCGTCAACTCCAGCATCGTTGCCGCCAGCGACACGGTTTTGCACTATACCGGCACGAACGCCAACGGTTCGCAGCCATCACAAGGCACGCTGACATCGATTCCCAGCTCCGGCGACACCTTGACCGGCACTATTTCCGTCCAGGTGGGTACGGGCAGCGCAAAAACCATCGATATGAGCGCCGTGAATACGGCCCAGGGTAGCTCCACTCTGACCGACCTCGAGAACTACATCGACACACCGCCCTCCGGCACTACATTCGGATTCACCGCCTCCATTGTCACCAACAGCGACAACTCCCAGAGTCTTCAGCTCACTTCAAGCACCTCCGGCAGCTCCGGGAACCTGAGCGTATCTTCCGGCCTGATCGACACCACAAGCACTACCAACGCCACGCTTGGCTATACCAATTCGTCCGACATCAACAGCCTGACCGCGCTCGGCATCAGCGTGAACAACGACGGCTCGCTCACCTTCGACGCCAACTCGCTTGATTCGGTGCTCAATACCGACTTTTCGAGCGTGGCGGGCTTCTTCCAGAACGCCAACAGTTGGGGGCACAGTTTCTCGACCATGCTCACCAACACCGGATCCAGCTCGTCAACCGGCATTCTGTCGCTGGCGGCAAAATCCAACAGCAGCATCGAGTCCACGCTCAACGCGGACATATCCAAGGAAGAGGCCAGTATCTCCAAGCAGCAATCCAGCCTGACGCTCGAACTGAATCAGGCCAACCAAATTCTCGAGGAGCTGCCCTCGGAGTTGCAGGGTATTAACGAGCTCTATTCGGCCATCACTGGCTACAACCAGCGGTCCAGCTAAAGCTACATTGTGCAGGCAGCGTAGAAGATCGCGAGGCCGGCTGCGAGAGTTGACGAAGAAACTGTTCAGTGCGCGCTCCGCGGCGCCGCGCGAAACACGAAGGGCGGAAGGAGTCAGGCTCAGATGGCAAGTTACCGGGAAAATGCGCTGGACGGCGCGGGGGCTGTCGACCTCGTCGTCGCTCTCTATGACGGCATCATTCGCTTTCTCTACGCCGCCATCTCGGCAGTGGAGTGTGGCGACGCCGAGGCTCGGCGCGCAGCGGTGAAGCGCGCTCTCGACATCATCATTCATCTACAGGCGCGCCTGCGCATGGATGTCGGCGGGCGTCCGGCGCAAGCACTCAGCGAGTTTTACGCTGCCATCTTCGCGCAGATTCTGCAGGGCTCGCAGTCGGCTTCGAAGACCAAATTCCAGCACGCCATCGACTGCGTTCGCAATGTGCGCGATGCCTGGCGCGAAGTCGCCCGTGATCCCGACATTAACTCCGCCTCGGCGCCTGTGGTCATGATGACCTCGCGCCGAGCCGCTCCCGATCGCGTCGACCCGGCCGATTTCGTCTCTGGCTCCAACTGGACCGCGTAACCTCTGCCACTCCGCGAGCACGCTGGGGAGCCCCATCTTCGCGACGATATTGTTTTTGTCGTTAGAGTGCGAAGGCGTTCTAACTCCGCCGCCTACCCTGCCACCGTCAGCTCTTCTTCGAGCTGCTGCTTCTGGTAGAGGCTCGCGTAGTAGCCGTCGAGAGCCAGCAGCTCGTCGTGGCCGCCCAGCTCCACGATCCTTCCTTTGTCGAGCACGGCGATACGGTCGGCGTTGCGCACCGTCGACACGCGGTGCGAGATAAGGATCGTGGTTGTGTTCGCGGTGTAGTTGCGCAGGCCGCCCAGAATGCGCTCTTCGGTGTACGTGTCCACGCTGGCCAGGGCGTCATCCAGGATGAGAATGGCGGGCCGCCGCAGCAATGCACGCGCAATGGCCGCACGCTGCTTCTGCCCGCCCGAGAGCGTCACGCCGCGCTCACCCACCATGGTTTCAAAGCCCTTGGGAAACTCCTCGAACTCGCGGCGGATGTGCGCCGCCTCCGCCGCCTCAAGCAGATCCTCGGCGTCGGCATGGGGCGCGCCGAAGGCCAGGTTTTCGCGAATCGTCTCGCTGAAGAGGAAGGTCTCCTGCGGCACCATGCCGATGTTGCGCCGCAAAACCGCCAGCGGATACTCGCGCACCGGCCGCCCGTCGATGAGCAACGCGCCTTCCGGCGCATCGTAGAGCCGCGGAATCAGGTTGACGAGCGTGGACTTGCCGCATCCCGTCGGCCCCACGATCGCGAGACTCGATCCCGCAGGAATGTGCAGCGAGATGTCGCGGAGCACCGGTGTCGCGTCGAGGCCCTCGCCATAACTAAAGTCGAGATGCCGGAACTCGATGTCTCCGCTTAGAACTGATTCCGGTCCAAGACCTGAAGCCGCGGAGCGGGAGCTGTCAGCGATCGCCGGCTCGGACTTGAGAATCTCTTCGATGCGCTTCACCGACGCCGTGCCGCGCTGGAAGATATTAATCACCCATCCCACGGCGATGATCGGCCAGATCAGCAGGATCATGTAGGTGTTGAAGGCCACGAAACTGCCCACCGAGATGCGGTGCGCCAGCACCAGATGTCCGCCGGCCAGCAACGTAATCACCATCGACACGCCGAGGATGAACTCTAGCGTGGGCCACAGCATGCCCATCAACTGCACGAGCCGCAATGCGCGGCCAATATATTGACGATTAAGCCGTTCGAAGAGGCCGATCTGCGACTCCTCGCGCGCGAAGGCGCGAATCAGACGTACGCCGGAGTAATTCTCCTGGGCCTGCGCGGAAATATCGGAAAAACTCGCCTGAATGCGCTCGAAGCGCTCGTGAATCTTGCGTCCGACATATTGCACGAAGATGCTGGCCAGCGGCGTGGGCGCCAGCGCCACCAACGTGAGCCAGGGACTGATGCGCAACATGAAAACCAGCGCAAAAATGCTCAGAAAAATTGTGTTCACGCTGTACATGAGCCCGGGACCGAGCAGCATGCGCACCGCGTTCAAGTCGTTGGTCATGCGCGCCATGATGTCGCCGGTGCGATAGCGCTGGTAGAAGCCCGTGTCCTGCGTTTCCAGTTTTTTGAACAGGTCATTGCGCAGGTCAAACTCGATCTCGCGCGAGATCCCGATCAGAATCCAGCGTTGCGCATACATGAAAACGCCCTTGACCAGGTTGATCGCGACCAGAAGCAGGGCAAAGTACAGAATGTGCTGGCGGGTTGTTCCCTTCTTGATGGCATCCACCGCCATGCCGAGAATGCTGGGGAACTGCACAGCAACAATATTCGTCGAAACGCAGGCCAAAACTCCCCGCACGTATCCCCAGCGGTAGCGGCGCATATAGGGGTAGAGTGGGCCAAGGTCGCCAAACATAGTTCTATTGTACGATTCGCTCGATGCGAGCCAAAACCGCGGCATCAGATATCAGGTTTCAGATTCCAGGTATAAGCCTTGCGTAGTTCAAGGTCTTCTAGTCCCTTAGTCCCTAGTCCCTTAGTCCCTATCTCTCACGTCGGCGTCTTCAGCAGCAGATATCCACCCGCCAGCCCGAACAGCACATCTGCCGACCACGCGGCCATATAAGCCGGCAGGTAATTCACATAGCCCATGGCTCCAAACAGGTTGTCGATCACCATATATGCCAGCGCCACGGCAATGGCCACGGCCACGCCTGTGATCGAGCCGCGCCGCCCCATCGAGAGCGCGAATGGAATGGCCAGCACCGCCATCACCACGGCGATCAGCGGATACGAGAGCTTATGCCACAGCGCAACGCTCAGGCGCTTGGTGTCGAATCCGCTCTGCTGCAAATCGTGAATATAGTGGTCGAGCTGGCCGAAGTTCATCTCCTGCGATTGCAGATCCTCTTTTTTGAAGTAGTCCGGCGTGGCCCGGACCTCAGGAAAACCAGTCTCGAGGAAAGTGCGATAATCCCTGACATTCGCGCCCTCGACGTCGCGTACCCAGCCGTTCTCGAAAACCCATCCGGCAGAGTCGCGACTCCAAACTACGCGCTTGGCAAAGATGCGCCGGGTCAGTTGGAAGGTCCCGGGGTCGAACTCGAATACGGAGAGATTGGCAAACTCGTCGCGGTCGGGATCGAAGAATTCGTAATAGAAAATACGCCCCGGCTCGCCGGGCAGCGGCTTCTGTCCGAACATCCATTTCTGCTCGGGATGCAGGTAGGTTTGCGTGGGCCGGCCCTTGATCTGGTTGCGCAGCGCCTCCTGCTTGCGGTTGGCCTGGGGCAGATAGTACTGATCGAACAGAAACAGCACCACCGCCAACACCGCGGCCATGGTCACAATCGGAATGATCAGCCGGTACAGGCTGATCCCCGTGGCCTTGATGGCGACAATCTCGCTGTTGCGGTTCATCACGCCGAAGGTGACCAGCGCCGCAATCAGCACCGCCAGCGGCGCAATGTTGTAGAGCATGCTCGGCGTCAGGTTCAGCAGGTACGCGCCCACCACGGAAAGCGCAATGTGGTTGCGCAGAATGTCGCCCACCAGGTCGAAGAAGGTGAAGACAATCATCAGCAGCACAAACCCGGCCAGCACCAGAGCGAACATGCCGGTGAATTCGCGCAGGATGTACTCATCCAGGATACGCGGGAAAACGATGCGCGGAAAAACGCTGCGCGGCCCGGCTCTCTGCGCGCGCGGCTGCAACCTGCCGAGAAACTGGGTAAGGTGGAACCCGTTGCCTTTGGCCGGAACCTTGAATTGCGGCAGCCGCGAAGCCCAAGCCGCCGCGGCGCTCAGAATCCATCCACCGGTCGCCATCTGCCACAGCAAAAAGATGCCGGCCGCGGCAAAAATAAAATTCGCAGCCCAAACGGCGACGAACGCCGGCAGATGGCTCTGATGCCCCAACTGAATACCGGTCGACGAGAGGAAGTAGTACACGAACACCAGCAGAATGGTGAAAACGAAGCCAGCGCTTTTGCCGCCGCGCCGCGAATTCACGCCCAGTGGCACGCCCAGCAGCATCAGCACCACGCACGCCAATGGAAGCGCGAAGCGGTTGTGCAGCTCGATCAGGTAGCGCTTGGCCCCAGGCTTTCCACTCAGCCCGTGAATGCGCTCGAACAAGACGCCCAGCGGCATCGCGTAGAGCGCGGTATCCATGCGCCCCAGGTGCACGTCGCTCTGCGGGCCCAGCGCCAGCGGCATGTCCGTGGTCGTGAACGTCGAGATATTCGACTGCCCCGGCTCGTCGGCTACGGTCTCGTCGCGCAAGCCGTCGCGCAGGCGCATGATCAGCTCTTGCGAGTTGTCGTTCACCACGGTGGCCGATGCTGCCGTGGTGATCACTGGATTGGCTGGATCCCTGACGTCGGCCATGAAAACCTGGCGCCAGTTGGCCGCGCCCGCTCCCGCGCGCACATCCTGCACGTAGAGAACGAAGTCTTTGAAATTCTCGTAGAAGACGCGCGGCTCGATCTCATACGACGCCTGCGAAGTCTCCAGCGCCTGCTCCATTTCGATGATCGCCTGGTTGGCGCGCGGCGCCAGGTAGAGCGAGTTGACCAATCCCAACAACGTGCCCGCCACCGCCACGATCGATGCCACGCGCACAAAGTACCAGATGCCCAGCCCCGAGGCGCGCATGGCAATAATCTCGCTGTCGGCTGCCAGGCGGCTCAGGCCCAGCATCACGCCCCACAGCACTGCCATGGGAATCGTGAATTTGAATAAGTTGGGCAGTGTGAAGAGGAATACCTGCGCCACATCCGCCCATGTGGAACTGTTGCGCACCACCACCTCAAGGATGTGTGGCAGTTGCGGCATGAATAAAATGAACGTGAAGAGCGCGCAGCCGATGAGCGTGAGGGAGAGAATTTCGCCGAGAATGTAGCGGGTGAGGATGCGCACAAACAGAGCCTGCGTTTAGTTTAGCGTGCCGAACTCCCGGCAAGCGGCGCAGGTTGCCACGCTCGCAGGCGCAAACTGTTGCCCAGCACGCACACCGAGCTAAGCGCCATCGCCGCCGCGGCCAGCCACGGCGTCAGCAGAATGTGAAACGCCGGGTAGAGCGCCCCCGCGGCCAGCGGAATCCCGAGCAGGTTATAGCCCACGGCCCAGCCCAGGTTCTGGCGCATCACGCGCACCGTTTGCCGCGCCAGCTCAAGCGCTGCGGGAATGGCAGCCGGTTGCGCGCGCAACAGCAACACATCGCCCGCCTCCTGCGCCAGATCCGTCCCGCTGCCCATGGCGATGCCCGCGTCGGCCGTGGCCAGCGCCGCCGCGTCGTTGATCCCATCGCCCACCATGGCCACGCGCAGCCCGGACTTTTGCAGGTCGCGAATCCGCGCCAACTTCCCCGCTGGATCGAGGCCCGCTTCCACTTCCGTGATTCCCGCCTGTTGCGCAATCGGCGCCGCTGCGGCAGCCGAGTCGCCAGTCAGCATCAACACGCGCAGCCCCGCATCGCGCAAGGCGGCCACTGCTCCAGTCGCATCTGGCCGCAGTGCATCGCGCGCGTCGAAATACGCGGCAACCGCGCCATCCACCGCCATCCACAACCGCGTCACGCCGGGCTCCGGCGCCGTAACATCGCTGGGGAGCGCGATGCCATACTCACTGAACAGCGCCTGATTGCCCAGGATGCAATCGTGCCCTTCCATGCGCGCTGTCAATCCGCGCCCCGGCAAAACTTGCGCATCCTCCGCCGGTTGCCATTCAAGGCCCCGCGCACGCGCAGCGTCGACCACTGCAAGCGCCAGCGGATGGTTCGATCGCTCCTCCACCGCCGCAGCCATGCGCAGCAGCTCGCGCTCTCTTGTTCCCTTGTTCCCTTGGTCCCTTGGTCCCTGGAGCGGGTTCACCTGCTCCAGCACCGGCCTTCCCACCGTCAGCGTCCCGGTCTTGTCGAGAACAATTGCATCCACATGCGCCAGCCGTTCCAACGCCTCGCCGCCTTTGAAGAGCACACCCAGTTGTGCGCCCCGGCCCACGGCCACGGTCAACGCCGCCGGCACCGCCAGCCCCATCGCGCAAGGGCATGCAATCACCAGCACAGCCACGGTATTAGCAAGCGCAAGCGGCAGCGAATGCGCCGCCACGAGCCACGCCACAAACGTCACCGCCGCAAGCCCCAGCACCACCGGCACAAAGATCGCGCTGGCCGCGTCGGCCAACCGCTCCATCGGTGCGCGCGAACTCTGCGCCTGGTCCATCATCCGCGCAATCTGGGCCAGCATCGTCTCTTCGCCCAGCGAATCTGCCCGGCACACCACCGCACCGTCGTAGCTCAGCGATCCCGCCAGCACGCGTCCGCCGACTGCGCGATCCAGCGGCGTCGCTTCGCCGGTCAGCATGGATTCATCCACCGTGGTGCGTCCCTCCAGAATCGTCGCGTCCACGGGAAAGCGCTCGCCGGGCAGCACCACAACGCTGTCTCCGGGGTGCACCTCCTCGAGCGGCACCACCGTTTGCACTCCGTCCACCATTCGTCGCGCCGTCGCGGGCCGCAACCGCGAAAGCGAGTCCAGCGCTGCCAGCGCCCGCCGCTTCGCCCGCGCCTCCAGCGCCTTGCCCAGCAACAGAAAGCCCACAATCAGCAACACTGCGTCGAAGTACACCGCTCGCCCCGGCGCCGGCAAAACCGCCGCATACGCCGAATAGGCAAACGCCACGCCCGTCCCCAGGCTCACCAGCGTATTCATGTTGGTCGTGCCGTGCCGCAGTGCGCTCCACGCGCTCCCGTAAATTCCGCGCCCCGCCCAAGCCACCACCACCGCCGTGAGCGCCAGCAGAAACCAGCGCAGCACCGGGGCCGGAATTGCGTAGAGCCACGGAAACGCGCGCATCAGGAACGCATCGCCCGCGCCCATCTCCATCTCGAGAGGCATGACCAGCAGCATCGCTGCCGCGCCCGCGGTCAGCGTCACCCACGCCTTCGCCGTCGCACCTTCAGTCGCATCCTCATCGCGCACACTGCCGTCGCCCTCGCGCGGCAGCACCGCATCATAGCCCGCTCCGCGAATCGCCTCCACCAGTTGCGCGGGACTGGCTGTCGCACGATCGAAGACCACGGTCGCGCGATGCGCCATCAGATCCACGCGTGCCGATTCCACGCCCGCCGTCGCACGCAGCGCCTCCTCGACGTGGTGTTGGCACGAGGCGCACGTCATCCCCAGAACGGGCAGCGTCAGCGATTCTGTGTTGCTCGAGACCACGGCCGGCTCCAAATCTCCGCGTTATGATTCGAGATGCGATCTCGCGTTATGATTCCAGATGCGCCGTGTAACCGGCCTTGCCGAGCGCGGCAATGGCAAGATCCACCGGCGCGGGTTCCTCGGCTACGGCCAGCCGGGCCGCTCCCACGCGAACTTCGTTCACTGTCACGCCCGGCACAGCAGTCAGTGCCTGGCTCACGCGGCGCACGCAGGAGCCGCAGTGCATGCCATCGATTCGCAATGTAAATTCCGCCATCTTTCGTTCCTCTGTGTCTGTATTTGATGATAGCGGCAGACGTACGATTCCCGCGGGGGCAGTAGCGCCGGTCTCCAGACCGGCTGTAGTGCGGGTCTCCAGACCCGCGCCGCAAACGAAGTTGAAGCTTGCAGCAAAATCAACGGGCTTTAGCCCGGAGGAATCCGGCATGGACAAAATGCAACGCGAGTTTCCTCAGACGCCGCTGGTGGGTGTGGGCGCGGTCGTAGTCCACGAAGGCCGCGTGCTCCTCGTGCGCCGCGGCAGCGAGCCGCTCAAAGGCCATTGGACGCTGCCCGGCGGCGTGCTTGAAGTCGGTGAAACCCTGGTTGAAGGCGTGGCGCGCGAGGTGCGCGAAGAAACCGGCCTCCTCGTCGAACCGTTGGAGCTGGTAGAGCTTCTCGACCGCATCCATCGCGAGGCCAGCCGCGTGCGCTACCACTACGTCATTGCCGACTACCTCTGCCGCGTTACCGGCGGCGAATTGCGCGCGGCCTCCGACGCCGACGCCGTCCGCTGGGTGGAACCCACAGAATGGAAGAACCACGGCGCCCTCGTCCTCGATCCCATCACCGTGCGCGTCATCGAAAAAGGATGGCAAAGAGCGCAAGCTCTGCAAGAAGAAGGAAGCTAGCCCATGACCACCTCTCGTCCGAAGCATCTGATCAAGCGCACTCTCTGGTCTCTGCTCGCTCTCGCGCTGCTCGCGGGCATCGGATTCTACCTCCGTCCCGTCAGCTACCTCAACGCGTGGACCTACCTGCAAGAAGACCTCTCCGGCATCGAGAGCAGTTCGGTTCAGGTTGCAGGCCATCGCGTGCACTATCTTGCCGAGGGCCCGGCCAACGGCCCTGTCGTCGTTCTCGTGCACGGCCTCGGCGCCAGCGCGGAGCACTGGAGCAACCTTGCCCCATATCTCGCTCAATCCGGTTTCCGCGTCTACATTCCCGATCTCATCGGCTACGGCCGCAGCGAGCAGCCCGCGGATTTCTCCTATTCTGTGCGCGACGAAGCCGCCGTGGTCGTGGGCTTCATGGACACGCTGGGCCTCAAGCAGGTCGAGCTCGGCGGCTGGTCCATGGGCGGATGGATTGCGGCGCTCGTCGCCGCCGAGCATCCCGAACGCGTCAGCCGCCTCATGCTGTTTGATTCCGCCGGCCTCGACGTCCCGCCGACATTTGACACCTCGTTATTCATTCCTTCCACCACCGTCCAGCTTGACCAGTTGAAAGACCTCCTCTCGCCGCAATCGCAGCCCATCCCGGCCTTCATCGCTCGCGACATGCTGCGCGACTTCCGCCTGAATGGCTGGGTTGTGCAGCGCGCTCTCGCCACCATGCTCACCGCGCAGGACGTGGTCGACAATCTTCTGCCGCAACTCAAAATGCCCGTACTCCTCGTATGGGGCTCGCTCGACCGCGTCACGCCGCTTAGCGATGGCGACATCATGCATCGTCTCATCCCGCAATCCCAGCTCGACGTCTTTGCCGGTTGCGGACACATGGCGCCTATCGAGTGCTCCGCCGAGGTCGGCCCCAAAGTCGTCGCCTTCGCCCGCGAGTGATTTGCCGACTTACTCGCCCGCTCCCTTGCTCCCTGTCTTCTTGACTCGGCGCCGCCCCCTTTGCGAGACTCCGCCCATGGGATACAGCGGAAAGATTGAATACGCCGGAGAGCGCAAAATCCGGGAACGCAACACCAACGTCTATCGCCTTTGTCACTGGCCTATCTGGATTTGGGTCTTCTTTCTGGCGCCGGGACCCCTCACTTTCAGCCTGTTTTCCGGCGGTTTTCACTGGGTCAATTGGGCATGGCTCGCTACGGTCCTCATCGGAACAGGTATCGCCGGCTACAACGCGCAACTCCCCGGCAGCGAACATCGCCCCTACATCCTGCGCTTCGACGAGGACAAGCCCAACCCGCTCTATCGCCGCGTCTGCTACACCTTCGCTTGGAACGCGATCCTGAATTACGCGCTGCTCAACATGGCAGCACTGATCTACGCCGCCGCCGCCGGCGTCTGGCGCATGAAGCAGGTTTACCTCTACGGCTACTCGCCGATTTGCGCGTTCATCCTGCTGCTCGGCATGCTGGGCAAACTGCCGCGCGTCGGAACTTCCACCCAGGGCGAAGGCTGGGAGCGCCGCTATTTTTACGGATCGGTCTGGGCCGTCACTGCCGCGCAAACTATCCTGCTCGTTCTCTGGAAGACGGTTCCCCTCAATTCCACCGGCAGTCTCATTAAGCTCGTGGTTTTTGTCGCCGTGTTGGTGATCTTCGGCATTGCGGCTGCGCGCGGCATTCTTCCGCGCACGCGACCCATCGTTCCGGGTGAGTTGATGGTCTCGGATTGAGCTGGGCACCGCAGTTTCACCTTTTTGCGACGAAGATGCCGCTGGCCGTTTGAAAAGTTCATCAGCCAGCAACTGACGCACAGCTGGTGAACCGACCGGGACGCCGGAATTTGACTCCCAGACGCTCGGTTCTTCGGTCGGATTGGTGCTATAGTGATCGGCGTGAAAGTCCCACTCAATTACGGTCACCTCACTGGCGTTCTTCGGAATTGGAGCGAGTTTCACGTAAGAGCAAAGCACAAATCGCCGTCATGGGGATCGGCCCCTCTCCTAGTTAAAAGCGCGAAGATTCTAGACCACTACGCTCAGCAGTGTTTGCAGGATGCCCTCGCACGTTCAGACGCAGAATTCTCGCCGCTGGCCGAGCCGCTAAGGCTCAACCTCGGAAAGCATCGCTGGCTGTCTGCGGACAGAGAAGAATCGTATAGCGACTGGCTGGCGTGGATTCTTCAGGGAATTTCAGATAGCGCCGAGATTCTTCCGTTGTTTGCCCTCGACGATGAAGCCACGAGGGACCTGCTTAGGTCGGAGGAAATTCGAGTTCACCGGGAGGTATGGAGTGAAAATAAAAACAGCAGAACCGACATCGAGATCCAGTTCGGCGAACGGGGCCTACTGATCATCGAGGTAAAAGTGCTGAATCCGGGTAGTGAGTTGCAGCCTGAGTTGAAACGATTCAACGAGAGGGTCACCCCCAAGAATGTGGAGCTTCGGCTGCTGGTCTTGCTTGGGACGGAAGCACCCGATGCGGAGACTAATCTCTCTGAGTTCACCTTCACCGATTGGCGAACCTTATGCAAGCGGTTACGTCGATATGCCAATCGGATCAAAGGCTCGGATTTGCTGCGCGCGGCGGCAATCCTGATCTTTTGCGGAGCCGTGGAGCAAAACCTATTAGGGCTCTCATGTCACCCCCGGCGCCTTCGTACGATGGCCACCGTCAATTACCTGCACGAATGGAGGTGCGAAGCATGAACAACGACGGCTTGGATAGAGAAAAGGAATTCTTTGTTACGGGAGTTAAAACATACGTCGAGGTCGACGATGCGATGGCAGAGTTCCGCAGTCTGGTTCAGCAGAAATGCAGATCCGTTGTGAGCGAAAGACTCGTTGATCTCAACCAAGCCTGCGGCACGCATTGGACGATCAACGACCTAAACGATTATTTGCAGAAGACCGGCGAACATCAATACATTGGCAAGCAGATGGAAGTGAAGGGGCTCGGCGGGCTCTACTTCTGTTTAAGACTTTCTCGCGGAGATGAAAGTAAACCCTCTTATGCCTATGTTTTCTTATACCGAATACGTAGAGATCTCGCCGCCGGCTTGTGGGGTCTTTCTAGCACAAGCACTTCTGTTCCCTGGAAAGGCAGAAACAACCTCGGTTTCGGCCGACCCTTGCCGGTAGATGAAATCCCAAACTTCGAAGATTATCTCGGCCAGGCCGCCACAGACTTCCTCGCTTTCATCAACGAAAGCGGCGGGCTAAGAAAACATCTGGCGCAGGGGGCATAGCTGGGCTAACCAGGCTCGCGCACGAAGGAACTGAGCAGTTGTGCGCGAATGAGCGATTTGCCATCCATCCGAAACTAACTTTCTCGCCGATTCTGGCTCGATTCCAGCTCATCCCATCGCTGGGCTCGCCTCGTCAAGCCCTATTCGCCCAACATCAGGCCCGCGCCGCATCTAACCCACTGATTTCTTAGTCCCTCGGCCCCTTAGCCCCTCAGTCGCTGTCTTCGCAGATAATTTCCCCACATTGGCGCACAATCGTTCCATGAGTCATGGTTTCCAGACTAGCGGTATGGAGGCATCTACCCCGGCCATAAGTCCTTTATTATCAAATATTAACGCTATAAGTCCTTTGTTATCAAATATGGAGAGATATACCCCGGCCATAAGTCTTTTGTTATCAAATATGGAGGTATGTCATATAGGGGGGAGAGGGGGGTTGGTACCGGGGGTACGGACCGGGCGGACCTCCGACAGAGTAGACTGGCCGGATCTCCAGGCACCGCAACGCGGCAGTGGCCACCTGCACCTGGCCCGGCCTGAAATGTGGGACTTGCTCCCGACCGTACGACCAAGTGATCCAAATCACATTTGACCGTCGCCTCCGGGCGGTATAAGAAGGTTGCTATGTGCCTCGCAATTCCTGGAAAAGTCGAAGAGATCACTACCGACGGCCTCATCCGCATCGGCCGCGTCAACTTCGGCGGCGTGATCAAGAAGGTTTGTCTCGACTACGTGCCCGAGGTCGAGGTCGGCGACTACACCATCGTCCATGTGGGATTTGCCCTCTCGAAAATCGATGAGGAGACTGCCGAGCAGACCCTCGCCGACTTCCGCGCCATGGGCGTACTCGATGAAGAACTGGCGAGCGAGGAAGAAGCTTTCGCCCGCGCGGCCCAGCGGCCGCAGTCGCGTTGCCCCGATGGAAGCTGCTCAAGTGAATGTGGCGGCGCCGATTGTTCCCCCGCCAGCCCCGCTAGCACCGCTAACTCCGCCAACTCCGCCAACTCCGCCAACTCCGCTTCCAAACCATGAAGTACCTCAACGAATTCCGCAACGGCGAAATTGCCCGGGCCCTGGCGCGCGAAATCGCCCAGGTCACCACGCACCCGTGGAAAATCATGGAAGTCTGCGGCGGCCAGACGCACTCGATCATTAAAAACGGAATTGACCAGATGCTCCCCGCCGGCGTGGAAATGATTCACGGCCCCGGTTGCCCTGTCTGCGTCACGCCGCTCGAGCTGATCGACAAGGCGCTGGCCATCGCCGCGCAACCCGGCGTCATGTTCTGCTCTTTTGGCGATATGCTCCGCGTTCCCGGCACCGACGGCGACCTTTTTCAAGTGAAGGGCCGCGGCGGTGACGTGCGCGTGGTCTATTCGCCGCTCGACGCCGTCGAACTCGCCGTCAAGAACCCTGACAAGCAAGTGGTTTTCTTCGGCGTCGGCTTTGAAACCACCGCGCCGGCCAACGCCATGAGCGTGCACCTGGCGAAACGCCGCGGGTTGAAGAATTTTTCCCTGCTCGTTTCCCATGTTCTGGTTCCGCCTGCAATTGCGGCCATCATGTCCTCGCCCGGCAATCACGTGCAGGCGTTTCTCGCCGCCGGCCACGTGTGCAGTGTCATGGGCTACTGGGAGTATCCGCCGCTGGCTGAGAAATACCGCGTGCCTATCGTGGTCACAGGCTTTGAGCCGCTCGATTTGCTCGATGGCATTCGCCGCGCGGTGGTACAGCTCGAAAGCGGCTGTCACGAAGTCGAGAATGCTTATAGCCGCGTCGTCACCTTCGAAGGCAATCGCCCCGCACAAAAGCTGTTAAGCGAAGTCTTTGAAGTCACCGATCGCGCCTGGCGCGGCATCGGCGTCATTCCGCAGAGCGGCTGGCGTCTCAACGCCGACTATCGCGAATTCGACGCCGAAGAGCGCTTCCACATCACGGGAATTCATACCGAGGAGTCCCCGCTGTGTCGCGCAGGCGACGTGCTACGTGGAGCCATCAAGCCGGCCGAGTGTGCCGCGTTCGGCAAGGAATGCACGCCGCGCCATCCACTCGGCGCGACGATGGTTTCAAGCGAAGGCGCCTGCGCCGCGTATTACAACTACGGACGGTTTTTGTCGGCGGAAGATCTAGCCAGCGCCGGTTCCGCGCTTTCGGGAGCTGCACATGGCTGACGATGCAAAGGCTGGCGTGCCCGATTTCGCCAACTGGTCCTGCCCGCTCCCGCTCGCCGACTATCCCACCATCGTGATGGGCCACGGCGGCGGCGGCAAGCTGGGCAACGAACTGGTTGAGCATCTCTTCCTGCCCGCGTTCCGCAATCCCGCGCTTGAAAACCTGGGCGACGCAGCGGTGCTCGAAACCGCGGGCGCGCGCCTCGCGCTGAGCACCGATTCATTCGTCGTGCAGCCACTATTTTTCCCAGGCGGGTCGATCGGGGAGCTAGCTGTGAACGGAACCGTCAACGATCTCGCCGTCTCCGGCGCCGAGCCGAAGTTCCTCAGCGCCAGTTTCATTCTCGAAGAAGGCTTTCAGCTCTCGCAGCTCGCGGCCATCGTCGACGACATGGCCAAGGCGGCAGCAACGGCGCACGTGCAAATTGTCACAGGCGATACAAAAGTTGTCGAGCGCGGCCACGGCGACGGTTGCTACATCACCACTGCTGGTGTTGGAGTTCTGCGCCCCGGCATTCAGGTGGGTCCGCATCGCGCCGAGGTGGGTGACGCGATCATCGTCTCGGGAACCATCGGCGACCACGGCATGGCCATCATGAGCGTGCGCGAAGGCCTCGAATTCGAGAGTCAAATCCGATCGGATTGCGCGGCGCTCAACGGCATGATTGCAGAGGTACTCGACGCCGCGGGCGCATCAGTCCACGTCATGCGCGATCCCACGCGCGGTGGCCTCGCTTCTACCTTGAACGAAATCGCGCACTCCTCCGATGTCGGCGTCGCTATCGACGAGAGCAGCGTCCCCGTGCGGCCCGAGGTGCAATCCGCATGCGAACTGCTTGGCCTCGACCCGGTGTACGTGGCCAACGAAGGCAAGGTGGTTTTTTTCGTCGCGCCCCAAGCCGCCGGCCGCGTCCTTGAAATTTTGCGCGCGCATCCCCTGGGCCGTGACGCAGCCCGCATCGGTCACGTGACTGCGGAGCACAAGCACATGCTCGTAGCGCGCACCGGAATGGGCGCCAACCGCGTCATCCCCACCATGATCGGCGAACAGTTGCCGCGCATCTGCTAAGAACAGGGACCGAGGGAACAAGGGAACCAGAAGACCTCTGAGTCCGCACCAAATTCCTGTACGTTCTTGTTCTCATGGTCCCTGCTTTCTTGTCCCCTCGGTCCCTTGTTCCCTCGTTCCCCGAGTTTTTTCCAAGTACATTCGTAAGCCAAGCCCGCTTAGGTTTAGGCCTTTCAAACTCAGTCGCCGGTTTTCTCCGCCGATGAATGAGAAAAGGCAAAGACCGCGGCCGCGCCAAACCAGACGCGCTACGGCCTTTGCCCTTCTGAAAGGCCGGAATGTCTCCTCGGATAAGAAACCTCTCATCTTTTGCCGCATTGCTTCTGCTCACCAGTTGCGGCGGCGATCTGCGCACCGCGATTCCCTCGAACGGCTCTACTACACCTGCCTTTACTACCCCTGTCGATGAGACGCATCTCGTCGCCCTCGCGGGCAACGTGCCGCTGCGGGTGCGCGCCGGTTTCGGCGAAGGTGCGATCGATGAAGGTGCGATCGGGGCGAACACGCGGCTCGAACACATGCTGCTTGTCCTCGAATCTTCCGCCGCGCAGCAGGCGTCGCTCGATGCCCTGGTTGAAGCGCAGCAGGATCCCAGCTCGCCGCAGTATCAGCAGTGGCTCACGCCCGCCGAGTTCGGAGCGCAGTTCGGCGTCGACGATTCCGATCTGGCGCTTGTAACGGCGTGGCTCGCGGCCCACGGATTCACGGTCGAAGAGGTCTCCGCCGGACGCCGCTTGATGGTTTTCTCCGGTACCGCAGCCCAGCTTTCCAGCGCCTTTCATACCGAGTTGCACCGCTATCGGGTTGAAGGCACGGAGCACATTACCAACACGAGCGACCCGCAGATTCCCGAGGCGCTCGCGGGCGTCGTCAGCGGCGTAGTCACGCTCAACGACTTTCGCCGCACCTCGCAAATCGCAACCCAGAAATCGTTTGCGTCGAATTCGGAATACTCCGCGGGGCCGGAATACTCCGCCGGCAGCACACATAACATTTTTCCCGCGGATTTCGCCACCATCTACGACCTCAACTCGCTCTATAACACGGGCACCACCGGCTCCGGCGTTGCCATCGCCATTGCCGGACGCAGCAACATCAACCTTAGCGATGTCGAGACCTTCCGTTCCATCGCCGGCCTCGCTGCCAACACACCCTCGGTGATTGTCGAAGGCGCCGATCCCGGGCTGGTCACCGGCGATCAGGTCGAAGCCACTCTCGACGTGGAATGGGGCGGTGCGGTGGCGCCGGCAGCCGCGGTGAATCTGGTGATTGCGGCTTCCACGCGAACGACGGACGGCATCGATCTCGCATCCGCGTACATCGTGAATCACGCCACGGCGCCGGTGGTGGGCGTGAGCTACGGCTCGTGCGAACAGGAGATGGGCGCGGCGGAGCTGGCCTTCTACAACAGCCTGTGGCAGCAGGCCGCAAGCCAGGGAATGAGTGTCTTTGTGGCCTCGGGCGATGCCGGCGCGGCCGGATGCCAGCAAGGCAATGCCACCACAGGAACTTCCGCAGCGGTCAACGGGTTGTGCAGTTCTCCCTATGCCACATGCGTGGGCGGAACGGAATTCAACGAAGGCGCGCATGCGGCGCAGTATTGGTCCGCGGCGAATTCTTCGGCGTATGGTTCCGCGCTCGGCTACATTCCCGAAGCAGTCTGGAACGAGAGCGCGCTCGACGGCGGCACCGGGCTCTGGGCTTCGGGCGGCGGCGCGAGCGCCGTGTACGCGCAGCCCGCGTGGCAGCAGAACGTGAGCGGGGCGGGCGGGGCCGGTGGCATGCGTGCCGTGCCAGATGTCTCGCTTTCGGCTGCAAATCACGACGGCTATTTCATGGTGGAGGACAACTCCTATTGGGTTGTCTCCGGCACTTCGGTCGCGGCGCAGTCGTTTGCAGGCATCATGGCCCTGGTCACCGCCAGGGAAAACGGCAAAGGTCAGGGCAACGCGAATCCTCACCTTTATGCTTTGACGAGCGCAGTTCCCAATCCATTTCATCCCACGCCTTCGGGAAACAACACCGTTCCCGGCGTGGAGGGATCCAGCGCAGATGGCGCGACGTACAATCTTGCCACGGGCCTGGGATCGGTGGATGGTGCACTGCTCGTCGACGGCTGGAACGCGAGTTCGCCGTCTGGCTCTGCAACCCTCGCTTTGACGTCGGTGGTGCAATCGGCGACCATCGCCGCAGGCGGCTCAGTGACAATTCAGTTCACCGCTGTCACCGGAGGGTCGTTCGCCGGGAACGTCATTTTTTCTGTGAGCGGCCTGCCGAGTGGAGTTACGGCAGCGTGGTCCACGAATCCGCTCACGCCAGCATTGAGCACAAACACAAATAGGGCGTCGCTCAAGCTCACGGCCGCTCAGGGTACAGCCTCCGGCTCGACCAGCGTCATGGTGTCGGCAACGGGCGATGGCCTGACCGCGGAGCAAACCATCACGGTCACGGTATCCGCGCGCGCGAACGGCTGCGCAAGCTTCAGTCTGCTGCCCACGAGTTGCAGACCCCTGCCGCGCACGCCGGCGCATTAGAAAGAGCGGAGTTGGCGGAGTTAGGGCTGGCGCAAGAGCAATTACTCAAACAGCGCGAAGGCTTCCTTGATCTGGTCAGGGAGTGTTGCATGCGCTTCCGGCAGCGAAGAGCTGATCTCGAGCACCGTCGCGGGAGGCGTCCCGAGCGCTTGCAGGGCCTTTGCCGTAGCCGGCCAGTTGATCGTGCCGCCGCCGGGCCACAGGTGCTCATCTTTCATCCCGTGGTTGTCGTGCACATGCACCGTGCAAATGCGGTCGCCCAGAGTTCGAATCGCGTCCGCCGTTCCCACCGTGATATTGGCGTGGCCGAGATCCAGGCAAACACCCACATTGGTCAGGTGCCCCATTTGGAGAATCAGCACCAGATGCTCCGGCGTTGTGGCCTCACTCAGCAGGTTTTCCACCAGCAGGCTTACGCCGAGCGGCCGCGCAAAGGCGCCCAGGTGTTCCAGTGCGGTGTGCGCATATTCAATGGTGCGCGGCGACCACTCATCGTCGCGCTCGCCAAGGTGCACCACAAGATTGCGCAGAGGGATGTGCTCCGCCGCTTCGAGCGCACGCTTGATCTCGTCCATGGCGTCGATGCGCCGCGCCTTATCGGGGTGCAGCACATTCACCGCAGGTGCGCCGGCACGGCCCATCTCGCGGTCGGGATAAAGCGGTGCATGCATCGAAAAGGGCTGGAGCGAGTTGGAGCGGAACCACTCGGCCAGCTCGGCCACGTGCTCGCGGCTGGTGTAGTCGAAATGCTGGCGCGCGGCAAAGATCTCCACCGCCTGCGCGCCGGAGCGCTCAGCGAGCTCAAGCAGCCCCGGATGCAGACGGTGATTCAGGAACAGATGAGTCGACAGAACGCGCAGCATCTTTGCGTTGCCCCTTGCGCCGGATCGTCATGAACCCCAAACCGAACGCTTCCTCTATTCTCGCATTTTGACGAGGGTTCCCGACCGGTGTGCTGCTTGTGCCGCAACCCCAGTCGAGTTTCGGTTTCCTCGGGACAATCACCCCGCGCCCACCGTCTATCATCGAAACTATCGCGGCGCGCTAGCGCGCCAATCCGTTTTTCGGGGGTCTGAACGCGTGGACTCAGTGTTTTGGATTAAAGGAAGTCCGCGGGTGCCACTGGCCATTGTGCTTTGCCCATACGGTGGCAGCATTCTCAAAGATGAACTGCGCGAGATTGCGCGGAGCGGGGTCCAGACGCTCGTCTCCCTGCTTGAGCCGGAGGAAGCCGATTGGCTTGGCCTCGCCGAGGAGGGTGCGATTGCCGAGCAGTTAGGCATGCACTTTATTTCTCATCCCATTCAGGACGTTCATGTGCCGGTAAATGTGCACCTGTTCAGAAAGTTCGTGTCGGGTCTGGCCGAGCGCCTTCGCGCCGGAGAACGCATCGGCATGCACTGCCGAGGAAGCATTGGCCGGGCGCCGCTGACCGCGGCTTGCACAATGATCCACCTCGGCTGGGACGCAAAGGACGCTCTGGAAGCCATCCAGACGACGCGGGGCCACGAGATTCCCGATACTGCGGAACAGTTGCGCTGGGTTCTGAAGTACAAAGCGCAGCCGTGAGCGAGAGATTGCCCAACCCGATCCGCGGCCCGATTATCGACCTGAGCTTTCCGCACCACTGGCAAGCCGAAATCCTGGCTGCGCGGCCGCTGATTTTGCCGCCGCGTCATTTCGTGTATCCGCGCGCGGCCGAGGAGGTAGAACGCGGCGCGCTCGAAGTGATGATTCGTCCCGACGCGCCGAATGCGCAACCTTTTCTCGCCACGTGCGCCCTGGGATTTCGCGATCCTGCCGCTCCCACCGGCTTCTGGTCCACTCCAGATCCAGAAAGAGTCTGTGCCGTCGCAGGAGGCTACGCCTACTTGATCGACACTGCCGCACCCGAGCGCTTCGCGATGATTCCGTACCGGCCTGTGCTGGAAGTGCGTGCGGTGGTTGCGGAAGGCCTGCTCCTGTTCGTCGGTCATCATTCCATTCTCGCGTGGGGATCGAGCGGGCAGGCGTGGGAGTCGGCGAAGCTTTCCGATGAAGGCGTTACCATTGCCGGCATCGACGGCGGCGTACTGCGCGGAGAAGGCTGGGAGATGATGAGCGACCGGGAGAAGCCGTTCGCGATTGATTTGCGAACTGGATTTTTGCTTCCCGCAAGCGTTCGCTGATCTCAATCGGCAGCCGCGCTCTGTTGCGCCGCAGGAGTAAGCCGCTGGTACGCCGCGTAGACACCCTCAAAGACTGAATCCCAGCTCGCGGTCAGCGCATAAGCGCGCGCGGCCCGGCGCATCTCGGCGTGGCGATCGGGGTCGGCAAGGATCTCTCGAATCGCAGGCGTGAATTGATCGTCGGGCACGATGCGGCCGGTCTCGCCGTCGCGCACGATGGTACGCGGCCCTCCGTCGGGGGTAACGATGGCGGGCACGCCGCTGGCCAGCGCCTCCAGCACCACGTTGCCAAAAGTATCGGTGTGCGAGGGAAAAACAAAAAGGTCCATGTTGGCATAGGCGCGGGAAAGCTCTTCGCCGCGCAGCACGCCGGTAAATTCCGCCTGCGGCATGCGCTCGCGTAGCCAGGCCTCGTCGCCACCGTGACCAACGATAAGAAACTTTTCTTTGTTATGGTTGAGCGCGTGCTCGATCTCAGCCAGCAACCCGATGTTCTTTTCGACGGAAAGGCGCCCGACGAAGCCGAGGACGCGGACCGGATCTTCAGGATCGCGCGTTCGTTTCGCGGGATGAAAGAGCTCGGCATCGACGCCGCGCGGCATCAGAAAGCAGGGCCGGCCCGTCTTGCTCTCAAGCAGCGCGCATAGTTCCGGGTTGGGAGCGAAGAGGACTTTTGCCTTGCGATAAAACCAGGCCGCGGTCGCCATCGCGAGGTCTTCAACCTTCCGGCCGGTCGCGGCGGAGTGGCGCCTCGGCAGCAGGCGCAGGAACCAGTCGGCGCGCTGCACCGCGTATTCATGTACATTGGTGTGCCAACTCGCTGCCAGTGGCAGCGCGAGTTGATGCGCCAGAGCCGCGCCCAGCAGACCGACCTCGCTGGGGCCGGTAATGTGAATCAGATCGGGCTGAAACCGCTCCAGCACATCGGCTATCAAAGGCACGTGGCGCAGAAATGCGGGATCGAAGCGCAAATCCTTTTCAAGAGCGAAGGAAAGAAAACCACGCGGCAACTCAAGGGTCCAAACATTGCCGTCTTCCACAAGGGCTTGCGGCCTGTCGCCGGCGCGCACGCAAAGAAAGGGAAGATTGCGCCGCCGCGCGAAAGCCTCAAAGTGGCGGCTGGTATGGGCGACCCCGTTCACCTCGTGGAAGGAATCGGGAAAATACGCGACGCGCGGTGCGGTCATGTTCTTAGCGGTGCTAGCGGAGTTAGCGGTGTTAGCGGAGTTAGGGCGATTGCTTTTGCGGACGCCGCTATGGCTGCAAATGCGAGCATAGTCAATAAAGAAACTGCGTATCCATCGACTCCGTTTGCCGGCGAGAACGCGGCAAACTCCGCTCAGGATGACAATTTTACTTCTATCGCGAATTTCTGAGAGTGGACACTAACTCCGCTAACTCCGCTGTTTTCCCTCAAGATTCCAGTTCGCCGAGCGCCAGACGCAACTCGTCGGACTCGCTCCAGGCCATGCGCAATCCGCCGGACAGCAGGCCCCGACCCATGAGCTGCACCATCGCAAGGCCCCAGCGCATGACTAGCGGAGCCGCGCCGCTGGGCCATAGCTCGCTCAAAGGACGAACCACGCCGTTCGCGTCTGGATGGTAGACACGATTATCCCAGGTGCGTGAGCCCTGCGGAAACTCGGGATAATGACGGATGGCATCGACGGTCGCTTGCAGAATCCGATGTTTCCAAGGCTCGGCGTACTGCGGCATAAAAAGCACCTGGCTTTTCTTTTCGCGCCGCACCTCGTGCACGAACTCGGTGAACGTGGTCGCGTTGGTGAGGTTGATATTCGCGTTCGGCTCCACGCCGTGACGGTCGCCGCCGGCTATCAGCAGCATATTCCACTTTTCTGCCAGGCGCCGCACCGCGCGGTTCTCGTCCCAGTTGCGCAGGCCGTTCAGCTCCAGCGCGTGAAAATACGCGCCGTTCTTCTGCAAGAATTCGTTCACCAGGAACTGATGTTTTTCCTTGCCGATCAGGTACAAATCCCACAAGGGATGGTTGAAGACCAAGAGCACATTCGGCTCCTGGTTCAAGGCCACCAGGATCTCGGTCAGGCGCGCATCGCTGGGGTTGGCGGTGTATTTCTCGAGAGTCGCCATCCACTCGGCCGCGCGCGCGCTGGGCAGATTATGCACGCCCAGATGGAACGACTGCATGCCGCCATAGGGCGCGCTCCACTCTACTGAAACCGGGATCTGCCGTGCGCTGGGCACGGTGCGCAGAAGCATGGGCGCCTTGATGTTGTCGTGATCGGTGATGGAAACCATCGCTCCCAGGCCGAGCTTCTCGATCTGCCTCTTTTCCAGGTCGAAGGCCAGCTTCGGTGTCATCGGAGGCGTCCAATAACTGGCCGCATAATTAATGCGCACGCCATGAAACTGCTCGGCGCGGCGCTCCAGGCGCGAGAGCAAAGGCCGCATCACCGGGAACTGGTTGCCGAAGTTGGCCAGGAAATCCAGCGTCTCAGACGATTGATTCGTATGACTGTGCAGCGACACGCCGGTCCGGAAGTCCTTTGCGGCGCCCGTGTCACGCCACAAGTACGAGATAGTGGATGTCGGCATTTCAGCTCCTCCGTCAATCTTCAATAGATGTTCGGATTTCCACAGTTAGTATCGGGCCCAAGCCGTAAATATCCGGTTAAGAGGCGGCGAATTGCCCTTCAATTGATGCTACAGCGGAATCAAGTAAGTTACCAAGATACTGAAATATAGGGGTGAAAAGCCCAAATCGCCGCCGAAACGGGCTGCCCCACGATGCTGCGCGGAGAGTCTCATCAACTCGAGTGCGGACCCCGCTCGGCATGTTCTGTTCCAAAGCGGTGGGTGGGCGAGGCGGCGAGATTTTCGCTGCCAGACTGCGACTGGAGGCTTCGCTCGGAGCCGATACGAGTGAAGGACCAGGTACCCACCCCCCTCTCCCCCCACTATTTCTGTAAGCAAATACTCTGTTTTCACGACTTTACGCGAGGCGCTGCCGCGTAAATATCTGAAAGGACATATAGTTGCTTGCAGAAATTAGACAACAAACGGGTTAGAGGCGTGGGGCAGGTTTCAGGGATCAGGGTGCGTCGAGCCGCGCTCCCTGCTTCGTTGAAAATAGTGTGCGCCGGGAGGGGGAAATTATATGCAAAATGGCGGCGGGAAATTTCTTGGGTGGGTTAGGGGTGGGAGGGGCGTTATTCGGGGCTTATGTTGTCGCAGCCGTGTAAATCGCTCATAGTGAGGACTTGGATTAATATCGTTACTCGTGTGCAGGGTTTTTTCGCGCCGACCGAATCGGGGAGGGATACCTCTTTGCGGATTCGGGCCGACATCGTTTTAGCAGGATCTCAACTTCTTCTGCTTGCAGACGCTTGAAGAACTGCGGCGGATGGAAGCCCGCGAGGTCCTGCCTCATCGTTTTCAGGTCAGGGGCGGGCAAAACCGCGCAGGCCCGAGTTAACACGATCGCATATCCCTTGTTGCAGCCCCTGAAGTATTCGTCAAAATCTGCTTTGGAGATGCCGACCCCATCCGAGAATTCGGACCAAAGTCCTTTGATATCTCGTTCATGGATGCGGTGAATCCGTGCGGTTCCTTCGACTCGCGCCGTTGGAACTTTTGAATAAAGCCAAACCCTCGTGCCAACTCCCGCTCGGACTCTTCGCCGGCGAAGTTCAACGGTCTTGGTCCCGTCCAAAATAGCTTTCGTGTAGGCGGGTGCCAAGGAGATCAGGATGTCAAGACAATCGGACATTGGGTCTTCCTTCTTTAATTATGATCGCCGCCACCCCCTCATCTATTTGACGGGCAGTGACAAAGTTGGCACCGTCAGCGCAGCCCAGTTCTCGCAAACGCGACAAACCCACCGGAGTCTCGAAACGGAACAGATGATTGAAAAACGTGAGCCCGGTTCTGTTGTTCGTGCTGACGTTCTTTATTTCGTCTTGGCTCAGCACCCCACGTCGGGTTGTTCCTGGGTCGAGCTCGGCTGCTTCGCTCACGGCGGTGCGAGTGATTTGTGCGGCGGCTACAATTGCACCTCGTCCATTGTCCATGCCAATCGACTCGTAAAACAAAATAATTGCGCCCGGAACAAGCACCGACAGAGTCCGAGGGCTACTTAAGTACAGCTTCTCCCCAAGTACGGATGCTTCTGGGTGTGGGAAGAGTGAGTGCTGATGCGCAGTGTCGAGGAGTCTGTCTGCGTAAGAGCGCTGAATTGGTACAACGACGATCGGGCGTCCGGGCAGCATTAGAAGCACCGGGCCGAAGCAGGATTCGAAATCCTGGAGTGCGACATTAGTCGCCGGTGCCCCCTTCCGGTCGATAGTGACTTCCGTTTCCGGCCCCGAATATGTGGGCGGGGTAACGGGCAACGCAAACTCAAGCGACTCGGACAAAGACGCACGAACTTCACGCCAGGATGGCGGTGAAACGATTTTCCCAATGCAGAACTTCTCGAGAATTGTGGGACGGTCCGATAGTGGGCTATTTCTGAAGCCTTGGGCCATCACAGATTCTAGGGCTTCTCGGCTCATTTGCCCGCTGTCGATGATTACGCGAGCAGGGCGGAGAGCGCAAGCATCGCGGAACATCGTATCGAGCAGCACATCGCACGCCAGCTCCCCTGCAGGACTGGTAGGGTCCGCCCCGAGCCAAGCCTCTGTGGAGAAGTGGAGACCACGCGTGGCGTCCCATGCTGCAAAACCTACGACTTCGTCGGAAAGAGAAACAACAACTCTATGACGCGGGCATGCCGATTGACCGGGCGCGATTGCCTGTGAGACTTGCTCGTCTGTCATATTGCAGGATTTCAGAAATAACTCGACTTCGGCTTTTCGCGTTTCATCGAGTTCGGAAACCTTGATAGGGTTTCCATCGAGCGATTCTGCGCTTGCGCGGGCCGGAGTCCATTGCCTCGGAATGTAGATTTCCGCGAGTTCAGCAGGGCCCAGCACCTCGATCCCGAACCTGGCCCGCAGTTCGTTTCGCTTACTTAAGATGGAGTCGTCGCTCGTCACAAAGCCTGAGGCGGAATGATAGATCATCGTCGCGAGGTGGATAAGGTCTGATTCGTCGCGTCCCCTCAATTGTCCCGCACTGACACGGACAGGGAAAATGAGGGTCGCAAGCTCGCGCTTCAGATTGGTCAAGAATGGGTCCGGAACGCCTGTGAACTGGGGCAGTGTCATAGCCATCTGGACAACCGGATCAAGACCTTCTTGACGGGCAGCGCGAGAGAGTTCGTCGACAAACTCGCGGGCGACAAATAGACGAAGCATTCCGCTCAGGGAGGCTGTCAGCAGTCGCTTTGCGTACTCGCCGCGGGGCCGATCCTTGATCACATCCAGAAACACATTGACATCCAAAGCGAAAATGGGCGGCTCGACAGCGGAATGTGTTCGGCGGACAGCTGCTCGCGTTCCCCCAGGCACGCTGAAAAGGGTTGGGCTGTCCAGTTCACGCTTCCGAAGATTGATCTGGCGTCCGGTTGTAAGCCCGCCTTGCACCGTTCGGACCGTTTTGAAGCCCACTCGCTCCCAGAACTCATTTGCGGGAAGGTCGGAGGCAACGCGCGCGCTGATTGTTATGTAGTATTGCGATTCGGCATCGGCGGCGAGGGAGTTGATGAGCTCTCTCCCGATATGTTGGCCGCGAAATTGAGGCAGAGTGTAAAGTTGGAAAATCCGCAGGTGTGGGAATTTCCCTCCGTACATGAGATGTCCTGCGTAATGCTCTTCCCCAGCAACCTCGATCGTTGCCACATAGAGTTTGCCCTGCGCTGCCGCCTCGCTATAAGCGGCGCGAGGAAGGAAGCCGAGCACATCGCGTTCGGAGTCGCCCTGTTTTTGCACGAGCTCCGAATAGCGGCTCACCTCCGCGGCTCGCCTATGGATACTCAGTTTCACGTTGAGAGACGATTATAGCGCGATTTCAAGCTCCGGTCGGCGCATCGTCGCGAACACACTCGTCGTGGACAAAATCGTCCCACGAAGTAAGCTTGTGGTGACCTTTGCGCGTGTGAAGGGTGCGGGGATAAGCGATTGCGTACGCGCGTGCGATGGAGCGCGGCGTAGAGGCAGGGAATAGGGAGTAGGGAATAGGAAAACTTGCCGGTCCGTTCGGTTGCGGTCGCGCGAAATGCAAAGGCAAGAGCAACCGCAGGTCCTTCGACTCCCCTTCGACTTCGCTCAGGGTCGCTCAGGATGACAAGGCTCTTTTTTAACGAGCGTTTGGGTTGTATGTCGATAAAGACTACGACTTTCTGGTTTTGGCCAACTCGGGCCCCAGAAAATCGTCGATGTTCCAGCCCGCCATCAAATCTTCGTCGGGCGCCGTCTTCTCGTCTTTCGATTGCGCGTTGGGCACGGCCGCGCGTTCGGTTGCCAGGTAGTTCTCTGTCAATCCCTTGCGCAAAAGGTCGAAGGCCTGTTCGGGCGTGTCCGCGAGTTGGAAGAGATCGAGATCCTTGGGCGAGATCGCTCCCGTATCCACCAGCACCTCGAGGTTGAACACCTTCTTCCAGTAATCCGATCCATAAATAAGGACGGTGATCTTCTTTGTCACCTTCTGGGTCTGAGCCAGGGTGAGAATCTCGAACATCTCATCGAGTGTGCCGAAGCCGCCGGGAAAGACCACCAGCGCCTTCGCCAGATAAGCAAACCACAGCTTGCGCATGAAAAAGTAGTGGAACTCGAAGTTGAGCGAGGGCGTGATGTAGGGATTCGGCCTCTGCTCGAAAGGCAGCAGGATGTTCATGCCGATGGTTTTGCCGCCCGCCTCCCAGGCGCCGCGATTGGCCGCTTCCATGATGCCGGGACCGCCGCCCGAAGTGACGACGAAACGATGCTTGCGTGAAGGGATGGTTTTGGCCCATTGCGTGAGCAACTGCGCGAGGCGGCGCGCGTCTTCGTAGTAGCGCGCCATCTCGACCGCCGCCACCGCGCGCTTCAGTTGCAGGTCCGATGCGTTGCCGGTCGCGATTTCGACTGGCTTGGCGGGCTGCTCCTCGCTGGGAGCCGGCTGCACCGACCCGGTATTCTCCAGGAGCTCCAACGCATGATCGGCCTCTTCGCGCCCGTGAAAGCGCGCCGAGCCGAAGAAAACTACCGTGTCCTGAATCTGCTCGCGGCGAAAGCGCGCCAGTGGCTCAAGATATTCGGAGATGATGCGGATAGGCCGCCCGTCGGCGCTGTTGAGAAATGCCGAATTCTCGTAGGCGAGCGGTGCGGAATCGAGCTGCGGAGGGCCTCCGTTGCCCGGAATCACGGCGTGGGCCGGCGCTGCATCAGCCGCGGCTTGAGGAGCTACCCCGGAATTCAACTGACCGCCGGCTTCTTGTTCCCTCGTTCCCTTGTTCCCCTGTTCCCTGTTCTTTTTCATCTTTCAACCATCCCGGTGCCGAATGGCATCTTGAAACGCAATCCACAGATTCAGTAAACCCAGTCCCGAGACCAGGCCGCGCACGGCGCCAAAGGTCGCAATATTTCCGAGCCATGGGAACTCGAGAAACAGCGGATTCTTGTCCCAGGCAGCGGGCCACCACGGCGCATAGCAGACCGCCAGACCGATATACAAGCGCAACATGACGCGAAGAAATAATTCCACGCGCTCGAGCCAACGGGGAACATGATGCTGCGGGTGCAGTGCGGCTTGGGCCTCGGGTGCGGAGCCCGCAACAGATTCCGAGGTCGGCCCAGACAACGGAGCCGTGAGTATAGATGATGACGATTCCGGCTGCTGTTGGGGCATTCGTTTGTTTCTGTCCGCTATCGCCGATGTACTTGCGTCGCGATCACTTGCTGGCCATCGCGCACTTTGGGCCGCGGCCTTAATGCACGGCCCGACGCAGAGACACCGTATTGCCACGTTAACACAGCGAGGGCTGAAAAACCGGTTTAGGCTGCGGCCGATGGTACGGCTTACGCCACCATTTACGGAACGGCGGGCAAGCCCGCGAGCGCCATGGCGATTTCCTCTGCAGGATATTCGTAGTTCTCCAGCTTGCCTGCTTGGTAAGCGATATAGGACTGCATGTCGAAGTGGCCGTGGCCGCTGAGGTTGAAGAGAATCACGCGCGGCTTGCCTTCCGCCTTGGCTTCGAGTGCCTGGCGAATGGCTTCGGCCACGGCGTGATTGGCTTCGGGCGCGGGCACGATTCCTTCAGCGCGCGCAAATTGAATGCCCGCGGCGAACGCGTCGAGTTGGTGCACAGTGGTCGCTTCCGCCAATCCGAGATTGACGACGTGCGAAACCAGCGGCGCCATGCCGTGATAACGCAACCCGCCCGCGTGAATTCCCGGAGGAATGAAGCTGCTGCCCAGCGTATGCATCTTCACCAGCGGAGTGAGATGGCCGGTGTCGCCGAAGTCGTAGGCGAAGTGTCCCTTGGTGAGACTGGGACAAGCGGCAGGCTCAACGGCCACGATGCGCGCGTGGCATTTTCCTTTGAGCTTGCGTCCCAGGAAAGGCATCACGAGCCCGGCAAAGTTCGATCCGCCGCCCGTGCAGCCGATGATGACGTCGGGATCGTCGCCGGCAAGCGCCATCTGTTCAATGGCCTCCTGGCCGATCACGGTCTGGTGCAGCAGCACGTGATTCAACACGCTGCCCAGCGCGTACTTGGTGCCTGGATCCTTGGCGGCGACTTCAACGGCCTCAGAGATGGCGATACCGAGCGAGCCCGGAGAATCGGGATGCTCTGCGAGAATAGCGCGGCCCGAATCGGTGAACGGGCTGGGACTGGCGGTGACCGAAGCGCCGAAAGTCTCCATCAAGGCGCGGCGGTAGGGCTTCTGGTCGTAACTGACGCGCACCATGAAGACTTTGCAATCGAGGCCGAGGAATGCACAGGCCATGGACAACGCAGAGCCCCACTGGCCGGCGCCGGTTTCGGTCGAAAGATGCCGCACGCCTTCCTGCTTGTTGTACCAGGCTTGCGCGACGGCGGTATTCAGCTTGTGCGAGCCGGCGGGCGAGACGCCCTCATTCTTGTAGTAGATGTGCGCGGGAGTATCGAGCGCCTTTTCCAACCGCCTTGCGCGCATCAGCGGCGAAGGGCGCCATTGCGCGTAAATCTGCCGTACCTCTCCAGGGATCTCGATCTCGCGCTCGGTGCTGACCTCCTGCATGATGAGCGCCATGGGAAACAGCGGCGCCAGATCGTCAGGGCCGAGCGGCTGGAGCGTGCCGGGATGCAGCGGCGGCGCCATAGGCACAGGGAGATCGGGAAGGATGTTGCACCAGGTTTGCGGAATGTGATTCTGCGGCAGGTTATAGGCGATGGTTTCCATGCTCAACATTCTACAGAAATGTTGAGAGATGGAATTGTGCGCCAGGCCGCGCGAGCGGAATGTTTATGCAGCGAACGTCTTACTGGCGCTCTGGTCACCGAGCCCGGCAAGAAGACCGGCGATGGAGATATCCTCGTCCAACGCGTCCCAGTGCAGGCCGCGGCCGCTAATCCTCACTTGCTTGCGCTGCTTCAGAGTGCCGCGCAGCAAACGGGGAAACCATGCCAGCGGAACGCCGATGGTTCGGCCGTCGCTCAGTTCGACCCACATGCAATCCGGATCGAATCTCACTCGCTTGGCGTTAACCGAAGAACTCATTCCACACCCACACGATCAGGTTCCGATTTGCCCCGTTCGCGAAAGACAGTAGGCATAGAGCCATTCTAGTTTCGAGGCGGCCGGTTGTCGCCTAGAACTCACGGCTCGTCGTTGTAAATGTGCACTTCGATTTTGCCGCCTTCGGCTTGCCGTGCGCGGAACATGCCGGGGGTGTTGAAGCTCCAGGCCATCTGTCCGTCGGGCGCAATGGCAATCACGCCGCCGTCGCCATGGATGGGCGCCAGCTTCTTTTGAATCACATCGTCAGCGGCCTGCTGCAATGTGTAGCCCTTGTATTGCACCAGTGCGCAAATGTCGCGCGCCACGGTGAAGCGGATGAAATACTCGCCGACGCCGGTGCCGGAGACGGCGCAGGACTGATTCGAAGCATAGGTGCCCGCGCCGATGATCGGCGAGTCGCCCACGCGGCCCGGCATCTTGCCCTGCAAGCCGCCAGTCGAAGTGCCTGCCGCAACATTCCCCTGGCGGTCGACCGCAACCACGCCCACGGTTCCATAACGGCGCGTGTTCGCCGCCTCCTGCCATTGCGCCACCGGCACAACCGCGCCTTGCGGCGGCACGCCCGCGGGACGCTGCGGAATCGGACGGCCCTCCTGCTGCAACTGCTTGATCAACGACTGCCAGCGGCTCTCGGTAAAGAAGTAGCTGGGATCCACCTGCTCCATCCCCGCTTGCTTTGAATACGCGTCTGCGCCCTGGCCCACCATGAGAACGTAGGGCGTCTGCTCCATCACCTTGCGGGCGAGAGTAATGGGATATCGGGTGTGCGTGACGTCGGCGACTGCGCCCGCGCGCATCGTAGCGCCGTCCATGATGGCGGCATCGAGTTCCGTCTTTCCTTCGGAGTCGAAGACTGCTCCCCGCGAGGCGTTGAAGTGCGGGTCATCCTCAAGAACGCGAATCGCGGCCTCGACGGCATCGAGCGAAGAGCCTCCGCGAGAGAGAACTGCGGCTCCAGCCTCCACAACTTTCGTCAACGCGGCGCGATACGCCTTGTCGCCGTCTGGTCCGAGCTTGGCGCGCTCGATATCACCCGCGCCGCCGTGAATCACGATCGCCCAGTGAGCCGAAGGCTTCGATTGCGCCGCGCCTGTCACCGTACCCCACGCCACGACTGCGCCGATAAGAACTGCTGTCGCTTTTCGCACACGCGTGCCCCCATTCCTATTCATGGTAGCGCCGAAACCGCAGGAGTTCGTCATGATTCTCGGGCGAGCGCGGGTCGGGAGACCCGCACTACAGCCGGTCTGGAGACCGGCGCTACTTATTTGGGCTTGAATGCTCAGGCTGCGAAATGCGTCATCCACTCTCTCGTACCCGCGTACCGGCAGGATTCCGACGCGATGCTGGCGGCCTGCGTTAGCGAATCAACGAAATCTCTCCCCATCGCCGCGAAATGACAATACGCCCCGTGCAGAATGTCTCCGGCGCCCATGGTGTCCACCGCGTCGACTTGAGGAACACGCACGCTCCCTGAAGATTGCCCGAAAACAAACTCAATCGGCGCAGAACCGTTCGTGACGGCGATGTTCGTAACCCCGCAGTTCTTCAGAAATTGAATTACTTCGTTCCGAGAGGAGCAACCCGGAGGCATGAAATCCGCTGAGCAGATGGCGGTGTGAACGCTGCTGAGAAGCGCCTCCGTTCCCTCCTTCCAACTACCTCCATCGAGAACTACCGGCGTTCCGCTAGCTCGCGCCGCTGCCGCCCAGGCCTGGCACGCCTCCATGTAGTGACCATCCACCATGAAGATGCGCGCCTGCCGGCACAGCTCGGGTTCGACGCGCGCAGGAGGCGCTGCGACGCGCATGGCATTTGCTGAGACCACATTCCGATTGCCGGCCTTATCCACCGTGACGGCCGAAATTACGGGCGCGTCTGCAAAATCAGGGTTCAGATCGATGAGCTGAACAGAACATTTCTCCAACTCTTGCCGGATCACGCTGGCCAGCGCATGACGCCCCACAACGGTCACCAGCGCCGCATCGCTGCCAAGGTGAGCGCACGCGATGGCTGCGTTGGTCGCCGGGCCGCCGGCAAACACGCTCTGACTTCGCGCCGCGACCTTCGTGTTCGTAGCCGGAAACTCGTCGACATCGTAGACGACGTCAACAGTCGAGAGGCCGACAAAGAGAACGCTCGGCATGGGTGATCACCTCCACAAACATTCCGCTTGGGTCATTCTAGTTTGGCCTGTTCGTTGCCAGGCGAGTGCTCGCGCCAACTGGGCCCAAACCGGTTTTTCACGCTTGGCGAGGATGGGTCCCGCAGTGGAGAATGCAAAGGTCCCGAAAACTGAACTGTGGGCGCGCTCCAATCCGAGCAAAACGCCAGGGCGGACGCGCGAGCCCTCATAAGGAAGGTTAGATGCACTCAATTTGGTTCGGCGAGTTTATGGGTACGCTGGTTCTCATCCTGCTGGGCAACGGCGTGAACGCAGGCGTAACGCTGCGCAAGTCCTACGCTGCGGATTCCGGCTGGATCGTTATCACCGCCGGATGGGCGATGGCCGTGCTCTGCGGTGTGATCGTGGCGCAGGCGTTCGGCAGTCCGGGCGCGCATATCAATCCGGCCATCACGCTGGCGTCGGCCATCGCGAGCGGAAACTACGGCCAGGTTTGGATCTACTGGTCGGCGCAGTTGCTGGGCGCGATGAGCGGCGCGGCACTCGTGACTCTGCACTACGCGCCGCATTGGAAGCTGACGGACAATCCAGCGGCCAAGCTCGGCGTTTTTTGCACCAACGCCGCGGTGAGCAGCCCTCTGGCGAATCTATTCAGCGAAATGTTGGGAACGATGGTGCTGGTCGTTGTGGCCAACGCGATCTTCTCGCATGGCGTGGCTATGAGCGGACCGGCTGCGGGACTTGGTCCGTGGCTCGTCAGCAGCCTGGTGTGGGGCATCGGACTCTCGCTCGGCGGGACCACAGGGTATGCGATCAACCCGGCGCGCGACCTGGGGCCGCGCATCGTGCATGCGCTGCTGCCGATTCCCGGTAAGGGCGGATCGAACTGGCGCTACGCGCCGATTCCGATCGTTGGCGACCTTGCAGGAGGAGCGCTCGCGGGGTTGCTGGTGCACTACGCGCATTTCTGAAAGCAAGCGGAGTTGGCGGGTTAGCGGGGTTCGCATCGTCATGTGCGGGTCGGGAGACCCGCACGACAGCCGGTCTGGAGACCGGCGCTACTTCGAAGACGATTCGCGGATAGACTCAGCCGCGTAAATAATTTCATCCAACTTTTCCACAGAGAGATCGGCGATCGCGCCGCAACTCGGTCTCTCTTGACTGCGATTGACTACTCCAGGCAGGACGCGATGACGGCCAGTGCCGCGATGGCAGCCGTTTCTGCGCGCACGATGCGGGGCCCGAGCGAAGCCGCGCGCCAGCCGTTGGCATCGAAGAGCGCTTCTTCTTGAGGAGCCCATCCACCTTCCGGGCCAATGGCGATTTCCAGTTGAGGCATCTCGTTCTTGGCTGCCGCAACCGCCTCCCCGATCGCATGACGCAGGGTCGTGGTGCGCTCCTGCTCGGCGAGCACGATGCGCGTGGCGACAGAAGCTGCGCGCACGCGAAGCTCAAGTGAGACGGGATCGTGAACCAGGGGTACATCGGAGCGCCGCGCCTGCTGCGAGGCCTCATGCGCGATGCGGCGCCATCGTTCGGCGCGCTTCTGCGCGGCCTGGGCCAGGTGCTTTTCTGTTCTTCGCGCGATGACGGGTGCAATGGCGGCCGCGCCGAGCTCCGTGGCTTTTTCGATCGCCCATTCCATGCGATCGAACTTGTAAATGGCCAGCACCAAAGTAACGGGCAGCGCAGGATCGGCCTGGAGCTCGGCGGTCAGGTTGAACCGGACTTCGCTCTTTTCTCCGGCCAGGGTGACTGCGGCCACCTGGGCGTGAAAGACGCGGCCACCGGCAACCACGTCGGCCTCCATGCCCGGTTGCGCGCGCAGCACGCGGGCCAGATGTTCGGCCTGCGCACCGTCGATGGTTGCGGTGGCTTCATCCCAATGTTCGGCGATCCAGCGGCGACGTGTCATCGCGATCTCACAAGTGTCCTTCATCAAAAGTGTACGGCGTCGAGCTAGCGGGCGACTGTTTTACCCGCATAAACACTAAGGGGAACGCTTTTGAGCGTCCCCCTTGAGTGTTGCCTTTTTGGGTTGTTCGATCCGCTACTTTTTCTTCGCGGTCTTTTTTACGGCCTTCTTGGCCGCCTTCTTCGCGGGTGCCTTCTTGGCTGCTTTCTTAGTTGCCATTTGCCTATTCTCCCTTTTCGATGGGTTGCATCGATTCTGCAATTAGAAACTGCAGTTGAAGAATGTATAGATTCATCAATCATCGATGTCAAGAAAAAAACGACATACGAGTGAAAAAAAGATCAACATGGTCCGACCGAAAAATTTCGCACGAAGAGGAAATCGGAGACGAAATTCCGCGCGAGAGAGAAAATTCTTGCGCGATCGCGTCGCGCTCGCTCGTTGCGCGCATCAGTTTTTGCAATTTGCGGCGGCGCTCTCCTTCACAAATTGTGCGAGCGTTCCTGCATCGCGGCGCTGAATCAAATCGTCGAGATACGGCTGGCGATCCTTGGGGTTCGCTTTGAGCAACACCTCGTAAACATGCAGCGCGCCTTCGACGCCGGCCTGGTATTCGGCCATGTGATCTTCGCTCTTGCCGGGATTCTCAATGACAAATGCGGTCTGCGCCATGAACATCGCCCCGAAGATGGTCGATGAATCCTTCTTGTTGCCTTTGGGCAGATCTACGAGCATGCAGACGTGCGCCGAAAGGTCGGGAACATCGGCCATCCATTTGAGAACCCATCCGAATTGGTCTTTGGCTTGCGGACCGAGCGGATTCGCCTGCCAGCTGTGAATGTACTCAAGCGCCTGTTGGCGCTCCTCGGCGGTCGAAGGGCCACGGTGATCCTGCGTAAACGAAACGGTGGACGCGAACAGCAGCCCGCAGGCCACGGCGGCGGCTGAGATCTTGCGGATAAACATGGCTGGATTCCTCACCAGCAAAACTACCCCACTTTGCGTTGCGGTGCAATGCGCTCAGCACTCGATCACGTTCAGCGCAAGGCCCGCAAGGCTGGTCTCCTTGTAGCGCGACTGCATATCGAGGCCGGTGAGGTACATGGTGCGGATGACCTGGTCGAGCGAGACCTTGTGCG
>JARLFZ010000037.1 GCA_031296305.1 Occallatibacter sp.
GACGCGGTCAAAGAACCTGCATCTTTGCGCTCGGGTTGGGCGTTTCGTTAAGTCCAGCAGAATCAAGCGAAATGTTGGCGTGGGGCGCGCGTTTACCCCGCCAAAAGTTCGTCCCGGAACGCCGGAACTCGCTCAGGATGACGTCCGATTTTCGTTGCGCAGGATGACCGGAGGGCAGGTGGTCAGTGAGTACCTCCGCCAGTCCATTTTTTGGCCCGCTCGGAGTCGAATCTCTGCACCAAAAAACGCGCTTGCGAATCTATTTATTTGTAGGTAGCAGCGGTTTGGCGCCGGATTTCGCGCAGTGCGTGCTTCCGGCGGCAACATTGCGTTGTTCTTCCCCGGTCCAAAGACATCTAAACGTAATAAGGCCTCACCTCAGGAGACCACTGTTGTCCGCGATCGACTCCACATTGCCCGCACCAGCGCCCGGCTCGGGAGCTGCGGGCGACCGCGGCCGGGCGAGCGCGGAATCCAAACAGGTGACGGTGAACAATCCCGACGTCTCGTCCGACCTCTCGGTGCAAGCGCATTGGAAGCCCCGGGTGAATCCGTGGCTGATCGCGATGACGGTGGCGCTGGCGGCCTTCATGGAGGTGCTGGACACCTCGATTGCCAACGTGGCGCTGCCGCACATAGGCGGCTCGCTCGGCGCCAGTACGGATGAGGCTACGTGGGTACTGACCAGCTATCTGGTCTCGAATGCGATCGTGCTGCCGCTGGGCGGATGGGCCAGCTCCCTGATGGGGCGCCGCAACTTTTTCGTACTTTGCATCAGCGGATTTACGGTTGCGAGTTTCCTTTGCGGCGCGGCGCCGTCGCTGCCCACCCTGCTGTTTTGCCGCGTGCTGCAGGGCATGTTCGGCGGTGGCATGCAGCCCATGGCGCAGGCGATTATGGCCGACTCGTTTGAGCCGCACAAGCGCGGTCAGGCCTTCGCGCTTTACGGACTGGTGGCGGTGCTCGCTCCTTCCGTCGGTCCCACGGCGGGCGGCTGGATCACCGATAACTTCTCCTGGCGCTGGATTTTCTTCATCAATATTCCGGTGGGCATCCTGGCCTTCATACTGGTCACGCGGCTGGTCGAAGATCCGCCGTGGATCAAGGCTGATCCGTCGCGCCTGCGCAACATGGACTACATGGGGCTGGCGTTCCTGACCCTTGCGATGGGCGGCCTGCAAATCATGCTCGACAAGGGCGAAGAAGATGACTGGTTCTCTTCGCCGTTCATCTGCGTTTTCGCGGTTCTATTTATCGTGGGCATTATTGGTTTATTTGCGTGGGAGTGGCGGCAGAAAGATCCGCTGATCAATTTGCGGCTCTTCCGCTTCAGGAACTTCGCGATTTGCTGCTTTCTTATGATGCTGGTGGGCGGCGTGCTGAACGCCAACACTGTGCTACAGCCGCAGTTCACGCAGCAACTGCTGGGTTACACGGCGACCACGGCCGGCCTGGCGCTGACCGCCGGAGGCGTCACGCTGGTCTTCATGATGCCGCTGGCCGGCTTTGCCACGGGAAGAATCTCTGCGCGCTACCTGGCGGCCTTCGGTTTCCTGATGCTGGTGATCACTTTCAGATACGCGGCCGAGGTCACGAATTTGCAGATGAGCTTTGCCGAGGCGTCGTGGCTGCGCGTGGTGCAGATGTTCCCGCTGCCGTTCTGCTTTATCTCCATTACTACCGCGGCCTATGTGGGCATGCCGCGGGAGCAGAGCAACCAGGTCGCTGGTCTCATCAACTTCGTGCGCAACATCGGCGGCTCGATTCTGATCGCCATCACGAATGCGCAGGTGACCAGCCGGTCCATGTGGCACGAACAGCACTTGCAGCAGTCGATGCAGCCCGGCACGCCAGGATTCGATCAGCACGTGAAGGCGCTGGCCGGTGTTTTGGGTAATTCGTTTGGCGCGGCCAATGCGAATCGCATGGCGCTGGCGCAGATCTATCATCAGTTGACCCAGCAGGCGCAGACGCAGGGATACCAGGATGTCTACATGGAACTGTCCTGGGCCTCGATCATCCTGATCGCGCTGGCCTTCATGCTGAGCAAAAACCGTGCGGGCAGCGGTCCCGGCGCAGGCGCCATGCACTAGGGGCCTTGATCACCGCAGCCATTCCTCTCATCCCATTTGCATTCCGGTACGCGCGCGGCAAACCCTCGTTTCCACACAGGTTCGCCTATGTACCGGATAGCATAGCCGTTTCCGGTGAAGGGGCTTATAATTCCTCCCAGAATTCACTCAACAGAAAAATGCCCGTTTCTGCTGACATCTGCTGAGGAGGGTGTGATGTTGAAATCGTCTTTGCTCTTTTTTTTGGGCGGCCTGGTGGTCATCGCCTGCCTGCCGATCGCAGGCCACAATCCGCAGGCCGCTCCGTCCGCAGCCGGGCTCGCTCCCGCACAAAATGCACCTGCGCCGACTGGCAAGAATCCCGGGAAGCCCACAGCAGAATCGCAGGCTAAGGCCAAGATGCTCTACACGAGAGACTGCGCCCTTTGCCATGGCGCGACGGGCAATGGCAAGAACGACATGGGCTTCACGATGGACGACTGGACCAACCCCAGTACGCTTGCCAACAAGCTCGACAGCGAGCTGTTCGCCTCCATTCGCAGCGGCAAAGGAGACAAGATGCCGCCGGAGGATGTTGGTCGCGCTAGCGACACCGAGGTCTCGAACCTGATTGTCTACATTCGTACGCTTTCGAAGAACCAGCCGGCCCCGGCTCCTGCTCCGGTTGCCGCTCCTGCTGCGGCCCCGGCTCCTCCGGCTGATGCTCCGGCTCCTGCTCCGGCCCCGGCTCCTCCGACAAACTAGACTTCGCTGTCCCCCAACGTGCCTTTATAGCGCGGGCCTGCCGGCCCGCGCTCCGCGCCAGCTGCCGCATCCTCTATGATGTTGAAACGATGACGGCTACTACGGAATTTCAAGGCAAATGGGCGCTGGTGACGGGAGCCAGCGCGGGAATCGGTGTGGCGCTGGCGTGCGAACTGGCCCGGCGAGGCGCGAAACTCATCCTCACCGCGCGGCGCAGGGAGCGGCTCGAATCTTTGGCCGCCGAGTTTGCTACACAGGGCGTTGAAACCCGCATTGTGGTCGCGGACCTGAACGATCCCGCAGCGCCGCAACAAATCTACGATGCCGTCCAGGATCTCGCCGTGGACATCCTCATCAATAACGCGGGCCTCGGCCAATACGGCGCATTCCAGTCGAGCGATCCCGAACAGGAAGTCAGCATGGTCCGCGTCAACTGCGAGGCCGTGGTGCGCCTCTCGCGGCTTTTCGTGCCGCGCATGGTGGAGCGCCGTCGCGGGTGGGTGCTTGTCGTCGCCTCGACGGCCAGCTTTCAGCCGGTGCCCTATCTCACCACTTACGCCGCTACCAAAGTCTTCGACCGCTTCTTTGCGCTGGGGCTGGCTGAAGAGGTGGCGCAATACGGCATCAACGTGACCGCGCTTTGCCCCGGCACCACCGAGAGCGAGTTTTTCGAAGTGGCGCGCGCCGGAGCTTTCCGCACCCGCAAGCTGCAGTCCGCGGACGAGGTTGCCCGCCTCGCCATTGCTGCTCTCGTGCGCGGCCAGCGCACTATCGTCCCCAAGTGGAGCGGCCGGTTCACGGCATTTCTGGTGCGCTTCCTTCCTGTCGGGCTGATTACGCACTTTGTGGAGAAGGGCGCGCGGCCCAATAAACAGGGAGCAAGGGAGCAAGGGAGCTAGGGAGCAAGAATAACCGGAACTGCGGACTACTGGACTACTGGGTCGGCGCAGCCCTCAGCTTGAACGAGTCGAAGAAGCGATTCACATCTTCGTCGCGACGGGCGCTCGGCGCAGGGAAGGCTGCGATCATCATGTAGAGCCTGGTTCCCTTGAGGATCAGGCGCGCATTGAACAGGCCGCCGCTCTGGTTTTGCCCGCTGAAATCGCGCGCCGGGTAGCCCAGGTAGTTGGCGTGGGACTCACCGATCAGGGTGGTCTGGGTCCGCGCCAGCGCGCCATCCCGGGCATTGTCGAGCGTGCGCTCCACCGATTCGCCGCTCACGCGCTCCACTGGGGGATTGTCGTCCCACGCAATTGCGTAGGTCGTCTCCGCGTTGGGGGTGGCTACGATCATTGCCATTTCCTCGGCGTCGCCTTTCTCGTTGTAGGCGGGGATCTGGATCTCGCTCGGGTCCGAAGGCATATCAATGCTGAAGCCATTCTGGGTCCGGTCGACGGCGTGCCAGGAGAGATGCGCCGGCTGCTGATCGGTGCTGGCTTCCTCTGTGGGCACGCCTCCCCCGGCGCTGCCCAGTCCGAGCCAGGCGCGGTGCAGGTAGACGAAGTACGCGATCACCCCGAACACGACCACGAACACCGCGAAGTAGACCCACTTTGCCACAATCTCAAGGGTGCTCGATCTGGTCCGTGCGTGCAAGCCTTTTGCCTTGTTTCATCTGCGAGGGGAGCCAGACAGGTAAAAGCGGTCCGGCGGCCGGTCTTTTTGCTTTTTGTCCCCCTCTATTAAAAAACCCTCTTTTTCTGCTGGATTTCTTGAAAACCCTTGCAACCTTTCCCCAAATGTGGCATCTATGTATGTAATCAGCAGAGGCTTCCCCCATGAATTCCCACCAAAGCAAGACAACTCTCTCTTGAGGGTTCTTCGGAACCTCTTCCCAAATTCCCCCCTGGCTACCCCACCCTAATCTGCCTCTCGAGCGGGCCTACCGGAAGGTAGGCCCATTGCTTTTGTGGGCCTTCTGACCGGCACATTGCTGCGCCTTTCGCTCGTTCCCGCGCGGAACGCTAGAATCAAAGCTGCGATGCGGCCTTCTTCCCGTCCTCAATCCTCCGCTTTCCCAGCGCCCGCTTCTCCGGAGATGGAATCGGTGGACGCCCTCTTTCGGCAGGCGGGCCTGGTCCGCAATCCACGCCGCTTGCAACCCCGTGGCCCTCGCCCATCCCGTTTGGCCCGCGTCGCTCCCGAAGAACTCGCCCCGCCCCTCCCTGTTCCTCGCCTTGCCAGTAACGGAGTGGAATGGCTGCCCATTCCCGGCTGGGATCTTTCGTGGCTTTGGAGTGGGTTTAGTACGCGGGCTGGAGGCCTGAGCCGTGCCTATTGCGCTGAAGACGCGCCCGGCGAGCTGAACCTTGGCTTTACCGCAGCCGACGACCGCGCAACCGTCCTGGCCAACCGC
This sequence comes from Occallatibacter sp., assembly GCA_031296305.1. Taxonomy (GTDB): domain Bacteria; phylum Acidobacteriota; class Terriglobia; order Terriglobales; family Acidobacteriaceae; genus Telmatobacter. Next base: position 5,173 of record JARLFZ010000037.1, read on the forward strand.
CGCCTGCTGGCCGAGGCTGTCAGCGGAGTGGCCGCAACCCCGATCCTGGCCCTTAAGCAGTTCCATTCGAACCTTGTGGTCGACGCCGCCCGCTCCGATGCGGCCCGCCTCACCCCTCGCCGCGCCGACGGCCAGATTACCGATGAGCCCGGCCTGCTGCTGGCCGTGCAGACCGCCGATTGCATCCCGGTTCTGGTAGCCGATCGCAGGCAGCGCGTGGTCGCCGCGTTCCACGCCGGCTGGCGAGGAACCGTCAAGCGCATTGTGGAAACCGGTGTGGGCCGCATGCGACTGATTTACGGGTCCCGGCCGGCCGATCTCATCGCCGCCATTGGTCCCGGCGCTTCTGCCTGCTGCTACTCGGTGGGCGAAGAGGTGTTTTCAGAATTCGAATCGCAGTTTTCCTACGGGCGCGAACTCTTCCACGAGGTGTTTTCTTCCGACCCCGTCAGAACCCGCTACCCCATGCTGTTCCTGACGCAGCGCGCGCCGGGCCATTCGCCCATCGGGCCGAGCCTGCACGTGGATCTGGTCGAAGCCAACCGGCGGCAGTTGCTGGACTGCGGCTTGCGCGCGCGATCGATTCAGGTGGTGGGCGGATGCACGCAATGCCAGGGGGAACTGTTCTTCTCGCATCGCGCGTCCCACGGGCACACGGGCCGCATGATGGCAGTGATCGGGATTCGCGAAGCAGGGAAACGGAAAAGCGGCTCCGTCAGGGCGTGAGCGTGGCGTCTGAGGCCTGCCTGCGCGGGTCTGGAGACCCTCGCTACAGCCGGTCTGGAGACCGGCGTTACAGGTTTTCGCCGCGTGTGGGAAATGCAGCCTAGGCTTTTGCCGCGGCCTCGCCGGGGTTCACGAGATCGCGCAATTCCTTTGATGGCTTGAAATAGGGAACTTTCTTGGCAGGCACTTCGACGCGCGCGCCGGTCTTGGGGTTGCGGCCAATGCGGGGATTGCGCTGGCGGATGCGAAACGAGCCGAAACCGCGAATCTCGATCTTGTCGCCGCTTTGCAGGGCGCCGATCACGGAGCCAAAGATGGTTTCTACGATCACTTCGCCGTCACGCCGGGTCAAATCGCCCAGGGCCGTCACCTTCTCCACTAGGTCCGCTTTTGTCATCTCGCATAAACCTCCGCACTCAGCATAAACGGATTTTGCCGGGGAGCGCGAGAAAAAGCAAGCCCCCTCAAAGAATTTATCCTTTGCGCATCAGCAGTTTGGGAGCACAAACCGGGGCCCGGCCTGCCGCCCCTGCCCAAGGCCCGGGGGTGCGCTATCATGTCCGAAAGGCTACCCCAAGCAGAACTGCTCCGGCTGCGCACCTTGAGGAGCGTCTGCAAGAGTCCACCGCAGGATGCCCTATCCGACCTACAGCATCGTGATTCCCGCCTATAACGAGGCCGCGCGTATCGGGATCGCCCTGGAGTCGGTGGTCGGGTACGTACGCCAGCGCGGTTGGCACGCTGAGGTCGTTGTGGTCGACGACGGCTCCCGCGACCAGACCGCCGATCTGGTCCGTGCCTTCGCCAAAGACCACCCGGAGGTCCGGCTGCTCCAGAATCCCGGTAACCACGGCAAGGGCTACAGTGTGCGCAACGGCATTCTCCACTCCTTCGGCGAAGTGGTGATGTTTACCGACGCCGATCTCTCCGCGCCCATTGAGGAGGCCGACGGCCTACTGGCCGCTATCGCCGGGGGCGCTGACATCGCCATCGGCTCGCGATGGCTTGAGCGGGCACGGCAGACCATTCGCCAGCCCTTCTACCGCCAGTTCTTCGGGCGCTGCTTCAACGGCGTTACGCGCTTCATCATGGGCCTGCCATATGCCGACACGCAATGCGGCTTCAAGGCCTTTACCCGCACCGCGGCGCAAACGATCTTCCAGTTGCAGACCATCGAGCGGTGGGGCTTCGATCCGGAAATTCTCTTCATCGCCCGCAAGCGCGGGTACCGCGTGGAAGAAGTTCCCGTGAGTTGGGCCCACGACGAGCGAACCCGCATCAGCTATCTGAAGGACGGCACGCGCATGTTGCAGGACATCGCCATCGTGAGGTGGAATGCGCTGCTGGGTCGCTATAACAAGCAGGTGGAACGCATTCATCGCGCCGGGCTGCTGAAGTAGCCTGCGAGCGAATGAGACTTCCGCGGCCTCCCGCACGTCCCTCCTAAACAGGCGACGGGTCTCGAATCCCGCGCCGCGATGCAATCAATTGTTGGGAGAAACCTATGATCAAGAAACTCGCGCTCGCAGCTCTGGTCCTTGCGCTCGGGTCCGTGACCGCGCTGGCCGCCGACTTTAACGGCAAATGGACAGCCGATGTTCCGGGACGTAACGGCAACACGCAGACCACCACATTCACGTTTACAGTGGACGCCACCGCCATGACGGTCACAGGCACGGTTACGGGCCGGATGGGCGACATGCCTATCACCAATGGCAAGGTGACCGCGGATACCATCAGCTTCGACGTGGTTCGGAACTTCAACGGCAATTCAATCACGATCAGCTACGCCGGCAAGGCGGACGGCGATACTATCAAGTTCACGCGCACCTTTGCTGGCGGCGGCGCAGCTCCCGGCGGGTCGGGTGGGCCTCCTCCTCCTGTGGAGTTCACGGCTACGCGGGCTCCTGCGGGCGCGCCGGCTCCGCCAGCGACGCAGTAGGGCCAGGCGGCGATCTCGCTATCCCCGGTCCCCAAATGCGAGGGACCGGGGGCACCAGCGGGGCACCAGCATTGCGGGGGTCTGGAGACCCCCGCGACAGCCGGTCTGGAGACCGGCGCTACAGGTTGTCGCGGAGAAATTTTCGTCGCGGAACGAAAGAGGGCAGTGATAGGGTGGAACCACGACGGCTGGAGGCCGAGTCCGCCCTATGCTTTTTCCCACCAGCTTGCGCCATTCGCGGCGTTTGGCCGGAATTTGCGTCTTCGCGTTTCTTGGTCTCTTGCTACTGCCGCGCGCGCCGCTGTGGTCACAGACCTTTGACGCGACGACCCTGCGCCAGCCCACTGACCTGGGCGTGGTGTGGCTGATCAAGGCAGGCGACGACGCGTCCTACGCACGCGGCGATTTCGACGACTCCCAGTGGACGCGCCTGGATACGAATCAGTCGCTGAAGCAGTTCTTTCCTGCGCAGCATCCGTCGGTGATCTGGTATCGCCTGCACATTAAAGTGGCTCCTAACGAGACCGGGCTTTCGCTCGAAGAGTTCAATCTCTCGAGTGCGTTTGAGATTTACGTGAACGGCGAGAGATTGTTCGCAAACGGCAGCGTCTCGCCGTATCACCCCTACGGCTTCCAGGCGCGCGTCGTAAAGCGCATTCCCGACGCGATGATTGCCACAGGCTCGGTGGTCATTGCCATGCGCCTGTATGTTTCCAGCAATGAGTGGGTCAGTTCCTTCCCCGGCTTTTATCCGTACAACCTGACCATTGGCCAGGAGACCGCGCTCAGCGATCATGTGTGGCTCACGATCATTGGCGACAATCTTCTGGAGTGGTTTTACGAGTTTGCGGGATTGGGCCTGGGAATCATCGCGTTTGCGCTCTTCACGGCGCAGCGGCAGCAGCGCGAGTATCTATGGATTTTTCTTTTGTTCCTGGCCGCGGCGGTACACGCGCCGTTCAAGTTCTACCAGCTATTCCATAATCTTCCCACATGGTCGTCCTATATCGACGGCGGTTTCAACATCGCGGGCCTGGTGCTTCAAACTCTGATGTTTCTGGCCTTTCTGCGCATGCCGTTGAAGCGCTGGCTGCAGGCATTGCTGGTTGTTTCGGCGATCGGGATTCTCTTTGGATCGTGGCAGACGGCCAGCGGGACAGGTTCTTCAATCGGCGTATTGCTCAGTGTCACGCCGGAACTCAGCCTGATCGCGGGAATCATCCCGATCCTGCTCATCGTGCGCTGGCGCCGCGGCAATCACGAAGCGGGCATTCTGCTGGTTCCGGCCGTAGTGGCGAGCCTGTCCATCTACGTGCAGCTCGGCATTTTCATCGTGAGCATGATCCCTGAGTTCGCAGGCCCAGCGTTCCATTTGCAGAAGGCGATCTTTAACTGGACGGCGGGGCCGTTCACTATCAGCGCCAACAACATCGACGGCTGTCTCTTCGTGCTTTCGCTGGCGGTGATTCTGGTTTTGCGCTCGACGCGCATTGCTCATCAGCAGGCGCACCTTGAAACGGAGATGGCGGCGGCGCGCGAGGTGCAGCAGATTATTCTTCCGGAGCAACTGGAGCACGTGCCGGGATTTTCGATTGAAAGCGCCTATGTTCCGGCGCAGCAGGTGGGCGGCGACTTCTTCCAGATTCTGCCTGCGGCGGAAGGCTCGCTGTTGCTGGTGATCGGCGACGTGGCCGGTAAGGGATTGCCCGCGGCCATGCTGGTATCCGTTCTGGTGGGCGCTATCCGCGGCGTAGCCGAATACACATCGGAGCCCGCGGAGCTGCTGGCCAACCTCAACCAGCGGCTCGTCGGTCGTGTGGCCGGCAACTTTTCCACGGCGCTGGCGGCGCACATTTTTTCAGATGGCTCTGTGGTCCTGTCGAACGCGGGGCATTTGCCGCCGTATCTCGATGGTCAGGAAGTGGCGATTTCGGGAGCGCTGCCGCTGGGCGCAAAAGCCGGCACGCGTTATGAGACCATGCGCTTCCAGATGCCGCGCGGCAGCCGGCTCACGTTCTATTCCGACGGCATCGTGGAAGCGCAGGACGCGAAAGGCGAGCTGTTCGGCTTCGAACGCAGCCGGCAGATTTCTATGGAGCCGGTGGCGGCGATCGTGGAGGCGGCAAAGCAGTTCGGGCAGCAGGACGATATGACGGTTATCGCCATTACGCGCGATGCGGCCGCGGTGCGCGATGCGCAGGCGCAGAAGGCTTCGGTGGCCGCGCCGGCGCTGGCGAATTAAGAGCCTCTCAGCCGGATCGGTTCGACCCTTGCGGCCTCACTTGTAATCGCGGACAGATTCCAAAAGGATGCGCTCCAGACCCGAGTAGTCCCGCCGCAAGTGGCTGAGCCTGGACGCGTCGATCATTTTCTGCTGAGTGTGGCCTCCCCACACGAGCCGGTGGCCTCCCGCGAAGGCCAGTTCGCGGATAAACTCGCGCTGCGCTCGGCCGTTTCCTTCGCGGAACGGATGAATCGCGTTGATTTCGCCGAGGAAGTATGCCGCGCGATGAGCCCACGCTGGCACGGGCAGATTCCTGAGCTGTTTTTCTTGTGTGAGCTCGGCTAAGAGCTTGTCGAGGTTCGGCCGCATATATTCGGGCGGAGGAAAGATCGCGCCTGGCTTGGAGATACTTACCGAGCGCAGTTCTCCAGCCCATTCGTAGACATCCTGAAACATGTGGTGATGAATGGCGCACAGGTGTTCGGTATCGAAGTGCCCGCGAATCGGGTTCCGTTGCAGTTCGAGCAGGCGTCGCATGGCGAGCGGAGTCTCCAACCGCTGCAAATCCGCAAGATTTGCTATAGCGAATTTGTTGGGCGGCGCAGAGCTTTCGTCACGACGGTATCGATGTGACATGCGTTTCACGAGCGGAGGCAGTGAACAGCGATTAAGCTACGCCCTCAGCAGGCTGTCTCACGTCCGCTCCGGCCACATGGCGTTCGATTGCAGAACCTAACTGCTCGACGGACAGGGCGCCGGTGGCATACTGCTGGAGCAAAGACGCGGTTTCGGCATCCGGTTCCAGGCCTTCCATGCGGAAGGATGCAAGGACGCTACTAACCTCCGTGCGGCGATCAACGGGGTGAACTGCCGGCTTGACCAAGGTCACCATACACCATCTTCTCCTCGTTCAATTCTACAACCAGCAAAGCTTTGCGCGACACCCATCCGCAGATTCGCTCTACGCCGTCGCCGTCTTCGCTACCGCCTGCAAGCCGCGCGCTTCAATCTCGAACTCGCGCATTTTGTACTTCTGAATCTTGCCTGAAAGCGTGGCGGGAAACTCCGTGGCGAAACGCACGTGCTCGGGAATTTTGTAGTAGGCGATTTGGCCCTGGCAGAATTCCCTGATCTCTTGCTCCGTGGCGTCGATATCTGGTTTCAGGCCGGGCCGCAGGCGGATCCACGCGACTACGATTTCGCCGAGGCGCGCGTTGGGAATGCCGAAGACCTGCACCTCGCCCACCTTGGGATGCGTGTAGAGGAACTCCTCCACCTCGCGCGGGTAAATGTTTTCGCCGCCGCGAATGATCACGTCGCGGGAGCGGCCGGTGATGTGGATGCAGCCGTCCTCCCGCATCACGCCCAAGTCTCCGGTGCGCAGCCATCCGTCGGGCTGGATCACCAGTGCCGTGCCCTCGGGATCGCCGTCGTAGCCCTTCATGAGGGCGTAGCCGCGCACGCACACTTCGCCTTGCTGGCCACGGGGTAGGGTCTCCTGGGAGTCGAGATTCGAATTGGGCTCCGCCCGGAGCGAAGCAATTTTGATGTCGGTCTGCGGCATGGCGCGGCCCACCGTGTTCACACGCACTTCCAGCGAATCGCCGGCGTCGCTCATGGTCACCACCGGCGAGGTTTCCGTTTGTCCGTAGGCAATTACCAGTTCGCGAATGTGCATCTCTTCGAGCACGCGCTTCATCAGTTCTACCGGGCACGGCGCGCCGCTCATCATGCCGGTGCGCAGGCTGCGCGTGTCGTAGTTCGCAAAATCGTCAAGTCCGAACTCCGCCACATACATTGCGGGAACACCGTAGACGCTGGTGGCATGCTCCTCGTGAATCGCTTTGAGCGTGGCCCGCGCGTCGAATGTCCAGTTGGGCAGAATGATGGCGGCGCCCGAGTTCACCGCGCTCATGGTTCCGATGACGCATCCATAGCAGTGGAAGAGCGGCACGGGGACGACAATTTTGTCCTGCTCGGTGTAGTGAAATCCCTGCGCGAGAAACTGGCCGTTGTTCACCACGTTGTGATGCGTGAGCATTACGCCCTTGGGGAGGCCGGTGGTGCCGCTCGTGTATTGAATATTCGCCACATCGTCTACGGCTACGTGGTCGGGCAGACGGCCATCGGAGTCGAGCAGCGCAGGCCACTCCGGCGAGTCGAAATAGATGGTGTGTTCGAGCGCCAGGTTGAGCCCGTGGCGCGCGCGGCCCAGAATATCCTCGTAATCGGCGTGTCTATCCTTGTGCCACAGAAAGAGCGCCTTCATACGCGAGCGCGTGAGCGTGAACTGCAGTTCATGCGAGCGGTAGGCGGGATTCACATTCACCAGCGCCGCTCCGGCGCGCGCGCAGCCCATGTGCAGGACGATCCACTCGGCGCAGTTGGTGGACCAGAGGCCGACAGGGTCGCCGCGACGGATGCCGAGCGACCACAATCCGCGGGCTACACGATCCGCTTCGGCGCTCAGCTCTGCCCAGGTGAGGCGTCGATCCTGGTGGCGCGAGACCAACGCAGGCCGGTCCGGATAACGATCCGCTGTGCGTTGCAGCAGATCGCCAATTGTTAGTTCCAGCAGCGGCCTTGCCGGCCCGCGCGCGTAGCTCTGGGTCGAAATCTGCTCGTCAATATTCATGGAAGTTGTGGGATTCATCGAAATTGCGGGCATCTCTTTTCTGTCTCGTTATTTAGCGATGAAGGGCAGTGTACGCCGCAAAGCCGGCCACTTGGTGTGATCTAAGCCACACCGAAGTGTACGCCTGGGGAGGTGAGCGGAGGAACCCGGATTCCGGTATCATCAGTGCTATGAGCGTTGAGACCGTGGGCTCTGGCCGGTCGGCCGGTTCCCCAAGCCACGCATTTCAAACGTACGATCCCCGACTGGAGCCGATCGCCGCCAAGGTGATGGCCGAGCAGCGGCTCAGTGCGGACGACGGCCTGGTCCTCTACGGCTCAAGTGACGTGCTTGCCGTGGGTTGGCTGGCCAACCATGTGCGCGAGCGCATGCACGGCGACGTGACTTACTTCAACGTCAATCGCCATATCAACCCCACCAACGTGTGCGTCGCGGCCTGCAAGCTCTGCGCCTTCGGCCGCAAAAAAGGCGATCCCGCCGGTTACACCATGGCTCTCGAAGAGGCGTGGGAAACAGCCGCCTCCGGCTATTCTGAAGCCGTCACGGAGTTCCATATCGTCGGCGGCCTGCACCCCGATCTGCCGCTTGAATTCTTTCTCGATCTCGTCCGCGGCCTCAAAGAGCGATTTCCCAAGGTGCACATCAAGGCTTTCACCATGGTGGAGATCGCGTTTCTGGCTCGCCGCGCCAAGCTCAGCATTGAAGAGACGCTACTCAAGCTCCGCGACGCGGGTGTGGACTCGATGCCCGGCGGCGGCGCGGAGATTTTTGCCGCGCGCGTGCGGTCGATCATCTGCGACCACAAGATCGATGGCGAGGAGTGGCTGGAAACTGCGCGCATCGCGCACCGGCTGGGTTTCAAATCGAATGCGACGATGTTGTACGGGCATATCGAAAATGACGCCGACCGCGTCGATCACCTGCTGAAGCTGCGCTCGTTGCAGGACGAGACTGGCGGCTTCCAGACTTTCATTCCGCTCGCGTTCCATCCTGAAAATACGATGCTCGATCACCTGCCGGTGACGACGGGACTCACCGACCTGCGCCAGATCGCTGTCGGCCGGTTGCTGCTGGACAACTTTCCGCACATCAAGGCTTACTGGCAGATGATGACGCCCAAGATCGCGCAGATTGCGCTGCGCTTCGGCGCGGACGATCTCGACGGCACCGTGATCGAGGAGAAGATTTACCACGACGCCGGCGCCACCACGCCGCAGGGCATGACGCGCGGGCAGCTTTGCCGGCTGATCGCCGAGGCTGGGCGCACGCCCGTCGAGCGCGACACGCTTTATCACGCGGTGACGCGGAGCGAAGACAGCTTCGTGGTGAGTGTCTAGAACTAGTTGCAATGAATTATTGGAGCGGATTGAAAAACATCCCTCTGGGGTTAAAACCCCGCTGTTTATGCGCCTTTCATGACACGGCTAAAGCCGTGCCCTTTCAAAGCATGAATTCATGCGACCAGTTCCAAGGCGTTTACGGCAGCTCGCGCACCCAGATGTTGCGGAAGCTCATGGGCTCGCTTTTGTCGCCGTGCGCCTGCAGTTTGATGGCTGCGCCATCGAAGGCCTTGTAGAACGGCTTGCCGCGGTAGAGCGTTTCGCCCTTCAGCTCAAAGTGGTTCTGCACGAGCACTCCGTTATAGAACACCGTCACGTATGCGGGCGTCTTGAGCGATCCGTCGGCGTTGAAGACGGGCGCGGTCCACACCACGTCGTAACTCTGCCACTCGCCCGGCTTGCGGGCCGGGTTCACCAGGGGAATCGACTGCTTGTAGATGCTGCCCACCATGCCGTTTACGTAGGTCGAGTTGTTGTAGCCGTCAAGCACCTGGAGTTCGTAGCCAGCGTCGCCCGGCCCCGTGGAAGCGAGAAAGACACCGCTATTACCGCGCCCCTGGCCGGTCCCGGTAATGTTCGCCGGAATCCTGAACTCCACGTGCAACTGGTAGTTGTGGAAGTGCCGCCGGGTCTCGATGTTGCCTGTGCTCTTGGCCACGGTGAGCAGGCCGTCGGCCACAGTCCACTTGGCGGGGGTGTGATCCTGCGCCGAGATCCACTCGTCTTCATTTTTTCCGTCAAAGAGAACGATGGCATCTGACGGCGGCGCGTTCGGGGTTTCGGCTGGCGTGACCACGACTGGGACGGGCTGCCACAATTCGGTCTCTTCGGGTTTGGGCTGCGGCGACGGTTGTTGCGCGCGCGCTGCGGGTGCAGCCAATACCCCGACTGCGGCCAACATGAGAAAAAAAGACTTCGTTTGCGTCATGCAAGAGAGTGTATATCGGCAGGGTCCGATACTGGGTCGGCTCCCTTATTCGCGCTAGTTCTGCGCCATCGCTGCGGGCGATTTCTCATTCGCCGTAAACGTGGTCCAAGGTCCCGCTTTCATGTCGTGCAGAATTGGCTTCTGCCACGCGAACTCCGGATGCGCGGCGAGAAACGGTGCGGCGATGAAATCTTCGCCGCAGGGATGGCCCGCGCGGCCGATGAAGCTCATTTTCGCCGCCAGGTCAGAGTCCATGACCTTGCCCGTCACTGCGCCCCCGGGATCGAATGGCGGATTGTCCCACACTTTCTCGCCAACAGGAGACGTCTCTTCGTGGCCGCACAGGCTGCGCTTGCCGGCGTCGATCTTGTGCTCATAGGTGTCGTAGTGGTCGGAGAGGTAGGCCTCGGCCAGCGCCGTATCCAGCTCGCCGTAGTGCTCCTTCATGAACTGCTCGGCGCGAATGTGGCGCGCATTCATGGTACTCTCCGCATTGCCGGGATCGAAGCCTAGCGTGTCGTCGCGAATCAGCGCCGGGTCCGCGGCAAAATTCGATGAGACGAAGTAGCCGTCCTTCTTCTTCGTGAGTGGCGTGTTCTTCAGTCCCAGTTCCAGGTACGCAATCTCGCCCGTTTTGCGGTCGCCGATCAACCATGAATTCGCGTAGCCGCCGTTGTTGCCCTTGCGCATGATGGCGGCGTATTCGTCGATCGACGTGGCGTACTGCATGGCCTTGCGCGAGCGGTCGAACTCGGCAATGCCGTGCACATCGAATCCCTTGATCATGGGCAGCGTGGTTTCGGTAATCATCAGGCCGCTCGCGTTTACGCCGAAATCGTCCTGGCTCGTGATCCCGCCCGGCATGCCGTCCATCAAGATGTGCTGTCCGCTCGCGGGCACAATGTCAAAGACCACGGTCCAGCGCTCGCCTTCCGCATAGGAGCTCCAATTGTTGTGCGCGATCACGATTTTCCCGCCCTTGGTTGCCGAACCGGTGGCAATAAACGCGCTGCATTTACCCGGCGCTTTGGGCTCGTTCGCGGTCGTCGCGTTTTTCTTGTCGTCGAGCCACGGCACATAGTAGTCGGAAAGCTCGATGTAGCCGTTCAGCGCGACAACATCCCACAAGTCCAGGTGCGATCCGTGCGCCTTCAGGCCTGCTGCAATGCCTGTTAACTCCTGCTGATACTCGGCGTCGAGGTGCGGCCACAGCACATTCTTTGCGGCGTCGCGAAAGAAACTCCATTTATGCTTGGCGTGTTGCGGCGCTTCCACTTTGTAGACGAGAATGTTGTCTTCGATCTCTCGAGCCAGCAGGTAGCCGTGCTGAAAGCCGACATGCTCGGGTGTGCCTTCCAAATGCACATAGGTCCATCCACCTTCGTTGAACTTGTAAGCGCCGGCGAGGCGCGCATCGGGCGCTACGGCAGCGGATGCGGTGAACGCGGTTAAGAGCGAGGCGGCAACAAGTAAAGCACGGAAGCGCATAAGTTGAGCTCCTTGGGCGTTTGAATTTTCAAGGACAACGGGGTGATCGAAAACGCGAATTTTCCGATCCTATTCTGCCAGATTGAGATGAGTGTACACTTGGGTGCGCTGCTTAATGCCGCACCGGTAGTGGGTCAGTTTGAAATGACTATTCCTCAGGGGCTAAAGCCCCCTCTCCATTTTTGGGCCTTTGCGGCACGACTGAAGTCGTGCCCCTTCACGACGAATTCAAACTGACTCACTACTGCCGCACCACCACGCCATTCTTCATGACGAAACGCACATGCTCCACCGCCGAGATGTCGTCGAGTGGGTTGCCGGGCACAGCGATGATGTCGGCGTAATAACCGGCCTTCAACTCGCCGATCTGCCCGTCCCAGCGCAGGAGTTTTGCGCCGTTGATCATGTCGGCCTGCAGGACCGCGAGAGGCTTCATTCCGTAGCGGACCATCAATGTGAGTTCGCGCGCCTGCGTGCCGTGCGGGAAGGGGCCCACGTCGGAGCCGACGGCAAACGGCACGCCCGCGGCCACCTGGCGGCGGAACTCGCGGAATTTATAGTCGAGCATGGCGTGCTCGCGCGCGGCCGCTTCAGGAGTGGGTGCGTGGTCCGCGAAGTATTCGAAGATGGCGAAAGTGGGCACGGCGAAAATGCCCTTCGCGCGCATCAGGCGCATGGTCACGTCGCTGAGCTGGGTGGCGTGATCGATGGATGCCACGTCCGCAATTGCCGCAAATCGCGCTGCCGGCTCGCCCTGGCAATGCACGCCAACATTGGCGTCCAGCCGAGCGCCTTCGGCCACGGCCGCCTCCAGTTGCGCTTCGGTGTACTGGTACGGTGTATGGAATTGCCAGAACTCCGGGTCGCCCGGCTCCTCGCCCATCTCGATCTGCGCGCAGACGGGATCGCCCAGGCAGGGCGGACTGCCGGAGGGTACCATCCGGTCCGGGCCGGTTTCGTAAATTTTTGCGAAGTCGGAGCCTTCTTTGTGCTGCTCACGCATGACGGCGATGATTTCATCCGCTGTGTTGGCGTAGTCGGCGTTTGAAAGCACGTGCTGCGCGGGATTGAAATGGTTGGCGTCCTCGTGGCCGCCCAGAATATCGATGGCGTTGCCACTGACGCGCAGCCTCGGGCCGGGAATGAGTCCCTGATTGATGGCGTTGCGAATCGCCGTGTCGGCCGAGCCTGCGCCCTCGGTGCCCATGTCGCGCTCGGCGGTAAATCCGGCCATCAGATCAGCCTTGGCCGCTTGCTCGGCCAGAACCGTGCGCCAGGGAACGGATTCGATGACCGTCTGAAGATCCTCCGCGCCGGGATGCAGAAACAGGTGCACGTGCGCGTCGATGAGGCCGGGCAGCAGAGTGGTATCGCCGAGGTCGATGATTTGCGCGTTCGGTGGGCGGTCGACGGAAGTTCCGACGGCCTTGATGCGCTCGCCTTCAACCAGAATCTCGCCGGGCTGGAGCAGGTTTCCGGTATCGACCTGAAGCAGGCGCGCCGCGTGCAGCACGATCGGAGTAGAGGCCGGCTGCTGCGAATTGGCGACTGCCAAGGGAAGAACACATAAGACAAGCAATCTGAAAATGTTCGCGCGCCTTAACATGGGTACGACTATAACAAGGAGCCCGCGATCAGATGCAATAAAATGCGGTGATTGGGTTCAGAGCAAATAGTTAAGCAGTTGCTAAATCGGGCAAACCTGCAGGTTCACGCGCAATAGCGGCTTGTCGAAAGAAGTAGGCCATCGAATGATGAGAAATCCGATCAAATCGATTGTAGTTTTCCTGGTCGTTCTAAGCACTGCGGCCTCAAAGCCCCAGAATTCAAATGAGAAAATTCCCACGTTTGAGATTAAGGGGCCGACGATTATCACTTACTTTAGGGAGATTAGCCAGGCCGAGTTAGATAGGGGCGAGGGAGACGCTGAAGCCGCGAGCGACTACAGTTACTACCTCCACAACGTCGAGGGACGTATGGAGTCGTCTGGCATCACTTTGAAATCAATCCTCGGAGCACATTTCCGAGTGAAGATCGGAAACAAAGTTCTCGATGTCCGCGACAACGGGGTCGGCGTTGGTTATTACTTCATAACGCCAGGCAAAGCGCCGCGGCTCGAGAAGGGTGTAATGACAGACGAAGATTTGGTTTTGGAAGCGCGAAAATATTTCGGGATGAAGATCCGATGAGCGGGCGGGGCGTCAGTACGCTCCGATCCCCGTCAGGCTCTGCCCTATGACCAGCGTGTGGATGTCGTGCGTGCCTTCGTAGGTTTTCACGGATTCGAGGTTCATGCTGTGGCGCATCACGGGGAAGTCCTCCGTGACGCCATTCGCGCCGAGGATGTCGCGCGCGAGGCGCGCGCATTCCAGAGCCATCCACACGTTGTTCCGCTTGGCCATGGAGATGTGCTGATGGCCTGCTTTGCCGGCGTCCTTGAGACGGCCCACCTGCAATGAAAGCAACTGCGCCTTCGCAATTTCGCTCGCCATCCACACCAGCTTTTCCTGCACCAGTTGATGGCTGGCGATTGGCTGGTTATGGAATTGTTTTCGGGTCTTGGCGTAGTTCAGCGCCGTCGAATAACAATCCATGGCCGCGCCGATTGCGCCCCAACTGATGCCGTAGCGCGCCTGGTTGAGGCACATGAGCGCGGCTTTCAGGCTGGTTGCGCCGGGCATCAGACTTGCTGCGGGCACATGCACGTCTTCAAGCGTGAGGCCGCTGGTGACGGATGCGCGCAGCGACCATTTGCCATGGATGTCTTGCGCTGAAAAGCCCGGGCGGTCAGTCTCAATCAAGAAACCGCGGACGCTGTCGGCGCCCTCGCGCAGGTTGCCTTTTTCGTCTTCAAGCCTGGCCCAGACTACGGCCACATCGGCGATCGTCCCCGACGTGATCCACATCTTTTCGCCGTTGAGGATGTACCCATCGGCCGTTTGCCGCGCGCGCGTGGTCATGCCCGCGGGGTTCGAACCGAAGCCCGGTTCGGTGAGCCCGAAGCAGCCCAGCTTTTCGCCGCTGGCGAGCGCCGGCAGCCAGGTATTCTTCTGATCTTCGGAACCGAAAGTGTAGATCGGATACATGACGAGCGCCGATTGCACGCTGACAAAGCTGCGCAGGCCGGAGTCGCCGCGTTCCAGCTCCTGCATGACGAGTCCGTACTCCACATTGGACATGCCGGCGCAGCCGTAACCCTCAAGGCTGGCGCCGTAAAAGCCAAGCTCGCCCATGGGCGCGACGAGCTCGCGCGGAAAACGTCCCTCGCGAAAGCTCTCTTCGATGATGGGAATCACGTTTGCGTCGACAAACTCGCGAGCGGTGCGGCGGACGAGCAATTCCTCTTCCGTGAGGCTCGAGTCGAGATGAAGAAAATCAAAACCCTGAAATTTGAAGGCCATGGCTGTACCTTTCGTCCGGCCGGTTTACCGGGACAGATGAGGGTAACAGTCCGTGGCCTTCTTTTCAATACTTGCCGCGATCGATCCTCAGTTGCGTGGCCCCATGGGCTTTTCGTGAATCACCATCCAGTTGATGCCGAATTTGTCGCGGAACTGGCCGAAACGGTGCGCGAAGAAAGTCTCGTCAATCTTCATGATGACTTCGCCGCCATCGGAAAGGGCGTTGTAAATCCGCTCCGCTTCTTCATTGCTATCGACGGAGAGCGTCAGGTAGGCGCTGCGCATGGGCTCGACGCGCTCCGGAGGGCCATCGCTGGCCATCAGCTTCGTGTCGCCAATTTGAAATTGTGCGTGGAGGATGTGTTCCGCCTTGAGGCCGGGAGGCAGATTCTGTGGGCCGCCGGGGCCGGCCATCTCGCCGAAGGTTCCTTTCATCAGAATCTTCGCGCCGAGGTGCTTGACGTAAAAATCGAGAGCCTCAGAGCACGTGCCGGGGAAGTTGAGATACGTGGTCAGTTTCATTTTCGGGATTTTCCTTTCGGCTTTTTCCTGGTTTTGGTTTGCATTTTGAATGGGGGAAGAAGCGGTGTGGGATCGCGCTGCTCCCAGCGCCGGTAGGTCTCGGCGATTACGGCGGCGCGATTTTGCTCCATGGCGTCAATCGCGGCACAGGGCGCGTCGGTGTTCTCGTGATGCGCGCCCCAAATCAGCAACTCCAGCAACACCGGAGCCAGCGCAATGCCTTTTGCCGTCAAGCGGTAATGCGTGCTGCGTCCGTCTTCGGCCGCTGGTTCGCGCTTGAGAATGCCGCCGGATTCCAATTTTTGCAGACGGTCGGCGAGGATGTTGGTGGCAATGCCTTCGCCGGCATGCTGGAACTCGCGGAACGTGCGGTATCCGCGTACCATCATGTCGCGCACGATCAAGAGCGACCAGCGGTCGCCCAGGAGATCGAGCGACATGCTCACCGGACAGCCGGAGCGGGCCTTCGCTTTGGATGGCCGGGCCACGAATGCATCCTATGCAATTCACTTGCATTTTGCAACCTAAAAATGATAGGAATACTTTGATCCGCCGCCTTCCCGTCCGCGCGGTTCATCATCAAACCATCCGGAGGTCTCTATGGGTACTCTTGGCGAATCCTCGCGCATTACGCCCTTTCTGTGGTTCGACAACAATGCTGAAGAAGCTGTCGCGTTCTACCTCAGCATCTTCCCCAATTCGCGCCGCCTCGGCGAGCTGCGCAATACCGGGGACGCTCCAGGGCCGAAGGGCGGCATTCTTACGGTTTCCTTTGAACTGGACGGCCTGCGATTCACCGCACTCAACGGCGGCCCGCACCACCAGTTCACGGACGCGGTCTCGTTCGTGGTGAGCTGCGAAACGCAGGAGGAGATTGATTATTACTGGTCGAAGCTCACGGAGGGCGGCACGGAGGTGGCGTGCGGCTGGCTCAGGGACCAGTTCGGCTTGAGTTGGCAGATCACGCCCGCGCGTATTGGCGAGCTGCTGAAGACATCGAAGGCGATGCAGGCCATGATGAAGATGAAGAAGCTCGATATCGGGGAACTCGAACGCGCCGGGCGAGCCGATTGAGTCGACGACCTGCGCTATCGCGACTGGGCTGAGCCGCGTGCGTTCCCTCCTTCGCGTGTTCCCTGTGAGCGGCTCAGCGTGATGAAATGGCTGCATCACGGGAGGCCGCAGGATGAGCAGTCGTCGGGAATTCGTCAAAGGATCGGCACTGGCCGCAACCGCATGTCTCTTGCCTGTGAGCGCAGGCAGCAATGCGTTCGCAGCAGGTGAAGCGGATGCCGCACCAGTCTCACACCAAGCAAATAGTTGGTACGACCGACCCATGCGTTGGGCGCAGTTGGCGTTTGTCGAGGACGATCCCGGCAACTACGATCCGCAGTTCTGGATCGACTATTTCCGCGCCGTTCATGCGGACGCGGCTTGCCTGAGCGCAGGCGGAGCGGTGGCGTTTTATCCGACAAAGCTTGAGCTGCAGCAGCGCAGCGCGTGGCTGGGCGACCGCGATGCCTTCGGCGAATTGCTGGCCGCATGCCGCGCAATGGGCATGAACGTGATTGCGCGGACCGATGCTCACGCGTGCTGGCAGAAAGTCTACGACGCGCATCCTGACTGGATTCGCGTGGATGCAAGCGGCAAACCGGTGCGGCATCCTTCCGATCCTCGATATTGGGAGACCTGTGCTCTCGGCCCTTACAACTTCGAGTTCATGACTGCGGTGCATGAAGAGATCATGCGCCTCTACAAGCCGGACGGCATCTTCACCAACCGCTGGGCGGGTAGCGGCATGTGCTACTGCGAACATTGCCGGCAGAATTTCCGCGAAGCCACGGGACTTGAACTGCCGCGCACCCTTAACCCTCAGGACCCGGCGCGCAAGCAATACATTCTCTGGCGGCAACAGCGTCTCTTCGATCTTTGGCGTTTGTGGAATGAGAAAATTCGCGCGATCAACCCCGACGCGAGCTACATTGCCAATGCAGGCGGGGGCGCGTTGAGCGATCTGGACATGAAGACTATCGCGGAACTTGCGCCCACCATGGTTGCCGATCGCCAGAGCCGGCGAGGGCTGATGGCTCCGTGGGCCAACGGCAAGAACGGCAAGGAATACCGCGCCACCATGGGCAGCAAAGCCATCGCTGGAATGTTTAGCGTGGGCATCGACGACGAGCATCGCTGGAAAGACTCGGTGCAGAACGGCGACGAGATTCGCCTTTGGGTTGCAGACGGCATCGCGCAGGGGCTGCGCCCATGGTTCATCAAATTCAATGCCAAACCAATCGATCGCCGCTGGTTGCCGGTGGTGAAAGAGATGTTTGAGTGGCACTATGCCAACGAGAATTACCTTCGGAACCTGCGGCCGCTGGCGCGCGTAGGCCTGGTCTACTCGCAGCAGAGCGCTTTGTTCTACGGCGGAGAACACGCTCGGGAAAAAATCGAGGAGCCGGGACTGGGGTTCTATCAGGCGCTTGTTGAGGCGCGCATTCCTTTTGAAATGGTGCACGACCGTTGCCTCGATGAGGAGCATTTAGCGCCGTTCCGCACGCTCATTCTGCCCAACATTGCTGCGTTGTCCGACGCGCAATGTGCGAGTCTGCGCGCCTTTGTGGAGCGGGGCGGTGGGCTGGTGGCTACCTACCAGACCTCGCTCTACGACGAGTGGGGCGTAGAGCGCACGGATTTCGGCTTGGCTTCGCTCTTCGGCGGGTCGTATGCGGGAAAGACTCAGGAGAACATGCTGAACTCGTACATGAGTCTTGAAAGAGATCCCGCGGCCGACGCCTGGCACCCGTTGTTGCGCGGCTTTGAAGATGCCGGGCGCATTATCAACGCCGTGAACCAGGTGGAGGTGACGCCAGCCGATGCTTATCAATTTACGCCGCTGCGCATTGTGCCGTCCTATCCCGATCTGCCCATGGAGTCAGTCTTTACACGACCCGGCGGCATGCATTCTCCGGGAGTTTACGCGCGACGCGTGGGCAATGGGCGCGTGGTTTATTTTCCCGGCGATGTGGACCGCACGTTCTGGCAGGTGCTGGCTGTGGATCATGGAATGCTGCTGCGCAATGCGGTGGAGTGGGCAACCAACGAGGCTTCGGGTGTCAAAGTGGAGGGCCCGGGCATTCTGGATGTGGCTGTGTGGGAGCAGAAAGATTCCATGACGCTGCATCTCGTCAATCTGACCAATCCAATGATGTGGAAGGGGCCGGTACGCGAGATTATTCCCGTCGCGGGACAGAAAATTGCACTGCGGATTCCGTCTGATCGTCGCGTCCGCCGCGTTCATCTGCTCGTCGCCGCGCGCGACGTGCCTTATCGCGCGGAAGGGGACAGCATTTATCTCGAAACGGCTTCGATCGGTTTGCATGAAGTGGTCGCGGTGGATTTTTCTGCCTAAGCTTGGATTTCTCAAGGACGTCTCGACGGCAGGTAAGACGGTCGATTTTCAACCGTCGGCCTGCGTTGCGCGGGTCTGGAGACCCCCGCTACAGCCGGTCTGGAGACCGGCGCTACATAAAGTCGCCGGGCGCGACGTTCCTTTTCGCGCGGACGGCGACAGCATTTACCTGGAAATGCCAGCGATTGGTCTGCATGAAGTGGTCGCGGTAGATTTTTCGGCCTAGAACTGGATGCACAAATCCGCGCAGCTCATTGAAAACATCCCTCGGGGGCTAAAGCTCGCGCTCGTTTTGCGGCCTTTACGGCACGAGTGAACTCGTGCCCTTTCAAAACAGCTTCAACTTCGCGGCGCGAGTGAACCCGAGCCCCTTTCAAAACAGTTTGAAACTGGCCCACCGCCGTGACCTGCGCGCAAGTTTCCCCTCTGCTATTCTTAATGGTTTACCTGTGCAGGAACCGGGCCGCAGATGCCGGGGCTTTCTGGACAGGATGGAGGGAGCCATGCCGGAGCATAGAGCGCGCAAGCACCATCAGGACCGTGTGGCAGAAACGTTGCGCGAGGAGATCGGCGTCCTCATCGAGGGCGAGCTCTCCGACCCGCGGATCGATCTCTGTTACGTCAGTGAAGTTGCCCTCAATCCCGGTGGAAAATCGGCGCGTGTCTATGTTGCCATCGACAGCGCCGTGAAGGACATTGCCAAGGCCGAGGCCAACACCATCGCGGGACTCGAAGCAGCGAAAGGCTACATTCGCTATGAACTGAAGGAGCGCATGGGCAAACGCCATGTGCCCGATCTGAGCTTTCATGCCGACCGTTCGGGCCGCTTTCAGGCGCGCATTGACGAGCTCATGAGCCGTTCGCGGTCGCGCAAGAGTGCCGCGCTGGCTCGCGAGGACGCCGCAGCCGCGCTGGCTGCACCGCAACCGGGCGATGCGCTATCGGGCCCGCTGGATGGGAAATCGCCGCCGGAACAGAAAGCGTCGCTGCATTAGCCGCATGAGAGCGCATCCGCAAAAAACCGAAATCCATGCGCCGATGGTTGCGCATGACGCAGGCACTGCGCCGGGTCCCGGCATTCCCACCTCCCATCCCCTCACCGCAATTCTCGATGTCCTGCATCGAGGCGAACGTTTTCTGGTTTGTTCGCATACGCGTCCCGATGGCGATGCTGTGGGTTCCATGCTGGCGCTGGGCATGGTGATCGAGCAGATGGGCAAAGTCGCCCATCTGGTAGCGGCTGATCGCGTTCCAATCCCTTACTGGCAATTGCCGGGCGCCGATGCCATCCACACTATGCCGCGCATTCGCGGCCGCTACGATGCAGCGATTTTGCTGGAGTGCGACAGCCTGGAACGTACGCGGCTCAACGGGCTCGAAGAACTCTTCGTGATCAATATCGACCACCACATCACCGGCGTCGAATTCGCACATCTCAACTGGATCGATCGTAGTGCGGCGAGTGTGGGGGAGATGGTGTATCAGTTGGCGCGGGCTGCGGGCGTTGCCCTCACGCCGCAGATGGCGCAATGTCTTTACACGACCATCCTCACCGACACGGGAGGATTCTGTTACGGCAACGTGCGTGAGTCCACCTTTGCTCTGGCGCGCGAACTGGTGCAGGCCGGCGCCGATCCCATTGCCATCGCCCGGCAGGTCTATTTCTCTGCGCCCGCCTCCAAGCTGCTGCTGCTGGGCGCGGCGCTGCGCAGGCTTAAACGCGAAGGCTGCCTGGCCTGGCTTTGGGTGACGCACCAGGACACGCAACGCGCCTGTGCCACTGAGGAGGATTGCGAAGGCATCGTCAACGTTGCTTTAGGCCTGGCAGGCATCGACACCGCGGCCTTCCTGCGAGAATTGCCCGACGGAGGCATTCGCCTGAGCCTGCGCAGCAAGGGCAGATTGAATGTTGCGGCAATCACCGCCAGGTTGGGCGGTGGTGGCCACCAAAACGCCGCGGGTTGCACGCTGGAGGGACCGCTGCCGCGCGCGCTCAAGGAGATTCTGGCTGAGCTGCGTGGCGCCCTTTGAATTCGATGACAGGCCGAATTGATCCGGTCCCATAATTCCTGGCGCACTTTCCCACCCTTTTCCGCAAAGAGCGCGGAAAAGGATGGGGCAACGTCGCAGTGGGCAACGTGGCGGTGGGCAACGTCGCAGTATCTTATGGCCGGATCAGTAAGGCGAACTTGAGAATTTGGGGAAATCTGTTAGCCTTGTCCCTGTCGAAATACTGCAACGTGTCTGCGCGCCTATTGCGGCGCGGATAGTATGCGGGCCCGGGCTTATCCCCCATCCGTCCTGCGTCAACATGGAAGCCACGTCCGAAAGAAGCGCGCTTTTAGCACGCTCCTGAAGAAATGGTCATTGAGAAATGGCAGAGATGGGAAATCCCGTAGAACCGTTGGCTCCGGATCGATCCCCAGGCCGGCGCTTGCGCATGCCGCGCGGGTCCACCCTCTTCGAAGCGGCGATCTTTCTTGCTTTTACCGTCTTTTTCCTTCTTTATGGTCTTACCCCTCTCCTGGGCGGCGACGGATTGGGCCTGGTGGGAGCCGACGAGCCGCGCTATGCGCAGATCGCGCACGAGATGCTGGTGCGCTTCGATTCGGCGCATACGCTCAAGGGCCGCCTGGATGCCTGCGTCACGCCCTATCTTTACGGTCGGCCCTGGCTGGAGAAGCCGGCGCTCTATTATTGGCGCGCCATGTTTCTCTTTCAGGACTTCGGTGTGCACGACTGGAGCGCCCGCCTTCCCTCCACCACCTTTGCCTTCATCATGACGGCACTCATCTACCTGCATATGCGACGATTCCGGCCTGGCGGGCATCTGGATGCGGCGCTGATTACGGTGGCCTGCGTCGGCATTATGGGCTTTGCGCGCGGCGCTTCCACCGATATGCAGATGGCCGCCCCGCTGGCTATCGGTCTGCTGGGCTGGTATGCCTGGTACGAAACCGGCTCCAAGTTCTGGCTCTACGACATTTACTTTTTCACCGGTCTCGCCACGCTGGCCAAGGGTCCAGTGGCGCCGCTTCTGGCGACGCTCATCCTTATCGCGTTTGCCTTTTTGCGCAAGGAGTGGGGCATTCTCCTCCGCTCGTTGTGGTGGCCGGGCATCGTACTCTATTTCGCCATGGTGCTGCCCTGGTTCATTGCTGTGCAGCATCAGAACCCGACCTTCTTCCGCGAGTTCTTCCTCGAGCACAATCTGCAACGATTTGCCACCGACCGTTATCAGCACAGCCAGCCGTTCTGGTACTACCTGGTGGTGATGCTGCTGGCGCTTATGCCATGGACGGTCATGGCGGTGCGCGCGCTCATCGATGGCATTCTCACCTCGGTGGCGGAGTGGAGGTTGCGGCACTCACGCGCCGGCAAATGTCTACCCACGCGGCCCGGCGACGCTTTTCCTGAATTTCTGGTGCTGTGGGCGTTCATCCCGGTCATTTTCTTTTCCTTCTCTGAATCCAAACTTCCCGGCTACATCCTTCCCGCTATTCCGCCCATCACCATCCTCACCGGCGACTACCTGTTCCGCCGGCGCCAACCGGGGCTGAACCGCTGGCTTCTACTGGGCCATGCCGCGGTCTGCGGCACCACCACCATGACTGTCCTGCTGCTGCCATGGTTCGTATCGCACAACATGGCTATGCCTCCCGCGCATGCAGTGGTTGCTGCTGCGCTGGCGGCAATGGGAGCGGCGCTGCTTATTCTGGTGGTGACCAAAGGTTTTGGCGTGGCGTGGCTGCGGCCGGCTACCTGCTGGATTCTGGTGGTCCTGGTGCTCTTCATTTACGGTGTGGGACCCGTTTTCGGGATTCCGGAAATCTCCGCGACTAAGCGCGTCATTCAAGTGCTCGACCGCACCTACTCCGCACGGCCGCTTGCCGAGCGGCTGGCTGAGGTGGCGCCCGCCGGAGAAACCGTGGCGGTGTTTCACGTGCGGCGCGACGTGGAATTCGGTCTGGCGTTTTATCGCAATGCCGAAATGGTGAACTACGACGAAGACGGCGTGCCCGACGAGCAGCATTTGCTGGTGGCGCGCATTCAGGGCCGTCATGGCGTCGACCTCGATACACAAATGGCCCTTGAGGAGCTTCTGGAGGGCCGTCAGTATCAGCAACTCTTCAGTTGGCCGGAACAGGGGCTGGAGATTTATCTGGTTGGAGCTCGCTGAAGGGCTTCATTACTTGCAGCGCCACGCGAACTCGTGGCAAAGTGACCGGAAGGGTGTTTCGCAGGAAGAGTCCGAGCATTCGCCCTTCCACGGCGCGTCTTTCTTGAGTTGAGCTGAATCGTCGACGCTGGCTGAAAACTCATTTGAGAGGACGGCAAGCACATCGGGCGTCGCATCATGGCGGCGCCATTGGGCAGCAATGGTCATTCGCGCAACTGAACTCGAACTGGACCGGAGAAAGAGGCAGGCATTGGACGCGACCCTCGAGATTCTCGACCTGCGGCACTTCGCGGCGCCGGTGCTGCGTCCGCTGCTCGATGCCGAGAGCGAGATCTGGGCCGAGCGGCTGCATTGGGACTATCGCGCCTCCGCGCGGCTGCTGATGCAGTATCTGGATAACCGCATGCTGCCGGGCTACGCGGCCATCGAGGCCGGCAAAGTGACCGGCTACGTGTTCTGTGTCTACGAGGAAACCAAGGCGGTGATCGGCGACGTATTCGCTCTGCCCAGCGCCGCGGAAAGTGCAGGCGGAGCGTCCAGCCCGGCGCGCGTCCGGGAAGATACGCTGTTGCGGCACCTTTTCGAGTTGCTTCTCAACTCGCCGCACGTTGAACGCATCGAGTCGCAGTTGCTTCTCCATCCCTCCGGCCAGTTTGCTCCGGCGTTTCGCGAGGTCGGGTTCGAAGTCTTCCGTCGCCTCTTCATGGTGCAGTCCCTGGCGGGACGCTGGAGCCAGCCGCATTCGGATCTGCCTGGCAACCTGGAATTCCGTCCCTGGCGTGAAGCCGATCTGGCGCCGGCGGCGCGTCTCATCTGCGAGGCGTATCGCGACCATCCCGACAGTCTCATCAACGACCAGTACCGCTCCGTGCACGGCTCCATGCGTTTCCTGAACAACATCGTGCGTTACGCAGGGTGCGGTACTTTTGCAGCGCAGGCATCGTATGTCGTGGTGGACCGCGCCAGCCGCGAGCTTGTGGCGCTGGTGCTGGGTTCGCGCGTCAGCGAGCAGAGCGGACACCTGACCCAGGTCTGCGTCCATCCTGGGTTTCGCCGCCGCGGACTGGCGCGTTTGATGCTCGCGCACGCGGCCTTCAGCTTTATGCGCCTGGGCGTCTCGGAAATCTCGCTCACCGTCACAGAGGCCAACGCCGACGCCATTCAACTCTACCAGGACGAAGGCTACCAGTGTGCTCACAGCTTCGATGCGGCGGTGTGGCATCGCATGCCTACGGGTTGAGAGGCGCTCCACGAGCGTGGAGACCAGCACTTCGCTGAGATGTGTGGGCGAGGACGCCCACACTACAGCCGGTCTGGAGACCTGTGGTACGCTGCATTAGGCAGCGTGGCCTTGGCGACCGCCGCTATCAGGAAAACCCACGCCAATCCTGCGAGAACGTCGATTCCGTAGTGCACCTCGAGCACAATGGTGGAAAGCGTAATGCCGCAAGCTGCGGTCACGGCAGACGCCATCAGCCACCCCGGCACCTTGCCCCGGCTCAGCCACACAATCAGCCAGGGATTGGCCGTATGCAGGCTGGGAAAACAGTCGTAGGGGTAGCGGAAGTTCGACTCCAGAAATGAGTAGACGCTCGTCGACTCGAGAAATGTTGGCGACGTCGCGCCGGCCAGCGACAAGGGACCGGAGACGGGAATCAGCAGGTAGAAGACGTAGCCGGAATAAAGCGAAATGATCAGCGCGCGCCGCACCAGGCGGAACTGTTTCGTGTCGTCTCGCCATAGAAACCAGCCCACGGCCAGCAAAGGTGTGAACGGGTACAAGGCATAGAAGCCGGACATGATCCGCGCAAACAAACCGCTGTCGAGTCCCCAGCGCATGAACCAGAGATAAGGAGACTTGCCGAAGATGGCTAAGTCGGCAGCCATCATCTCGTGGTCGAAGGAGGGAATTCCGAGCCACGCGGTGATGACGGATGCGCTCAGAAGCTGGAGACCCGAATAACCCACCACCGCCACGACAATGGGTCCGAATGCAAAAACAAAATGCAGAGGGGCGGCGGCGCGCGGGCTGAAGCGTGAGGCCGCCAGAAGTGCACAAACCAGAATGGCGGCCGACCAGAGCACAACACGCGCCAGCAACAGGCCGCCCGGCGTGGCGAAATGTGGAGGGTAAGCGACGGTCAAGACTGCAACCAGCAGCAGGAAGAGACTCGTCAGCAATTCGTCGAGATAGGAACGGACGAAATCGAGCATAATGGCTGCGCGTGGAGGAGAGACCAGTGTACGCGGGCATCGTGAGCGGGGGCAAGGCGGCTTTACGGATTGCGCTGAGTATGCCCTATAGAGCATACTGTTGATGTGAGCTGGAAAGCTTATTTTCATCCGAAATTCAAGGCCGAGTTCGACGAGCTAAGCAGCACCGTACAGAATGAATTACTCGCGTCGCTTATGCCGTTGCGGGAGTATGGTCCGGCTTTGGGCCGACCGGAAGTGGATACGCTCAAGGGATCGTCCCACGCGAACATGAAAGAACTTCGGTTCAGAGCTGGTGGCGGCGTATGGCGCGTGGCCTTTGCGTTCGACCCGAAACGCGCAGCCATTCTGCTGGTCGCGGGGTCGAAATCGGGAGCCAGCGAGAAGACATTCTATAAGCGGCTTATCGATAAGGCGGATAAGCGATTCAAGGAACATCTCGACGAACTTTAGAGCAGTGGAGGGATAACTATGCGGGGAATGATTCCTGTCGAAGACGTGATCGCGGCATTGCCAAAGGTACGGCAGAGAGCGATCGAAAAACGAGGAAAGGAGTTGCTCGAGCGTGTTACGCGCCGGATGACGCTGGCGGAGATTCGCAAAAGGCGCAGAGTTAGCCAGGCGCAGATCGCCGATGCCCTCGGCATCGGCCAGATGCAGATTTCACGCTTGGAGCGGAGACGCGATCCGAGGTTATCGACCGTTCAACGAACAGTCGAAGCGATGGGCGGGAAGCTAACCGTTGTTGCCACGTTTCCGGGGCAGGAGCCGGTGGTGCTGGTGACGGGGGGAGTCGCGGAAAGGCCGAAGACCGCTGGAAAGAAGAGGGAACGAAAAAACGCGGCTTGAGATTTGTGGCGTTTCACCTGTCCGCGATGAAAAAGCCCGCCTCTCGAACGAGAGACGGGCTTTTTCCTGTTCCTGGTTGAGATCTACGCCTTGGCTGACGTCAGCGCGCCGAGGTCGGCGGCTAGCCGCTCCGTGCTGAAGGCTTCGATCAGGTCGCCTTCCTTCAGATCGGTGTAATTGGCGATGCCGATGCCGCACTCCATGCCGTTGGTGACTTCGCGAACATCGTCCTTGACGCGCTTGAGCGAGGCGATCTTGCCCTTGAAGATCTGTGTCCCGTCGCGCATGACGCGCACTTCGGAGTCACGGCGGATGGCACCGTCGCGAACCGAGCAGCCGGCGATGGTGCCGACCTTGGGAATCTTGAAGACCTTGAGCACCTCGGCGCGGCCCGCGTAGTTCTCCTTGAAGGCCGGTTCGAGCAGGCCCATCATGGCCAGGCGAATCTCGTCCTGCAATTCGTAGATGATCGAGTGCAGGCGGATTTCCACGTTCTCCTGCGCCGCCAGTTCGGCGGCTTTGCGTTCGGGGCGCACGTTGAAGCCGATGATGATGGTGTTCGATGCCGTGGCAAGCAGCACGTCGCTCTCGGTAATGGAGCCCACGCCGGAGTGCAGCACCTTCACGCGCACCTTCTCCGTGGACATGCGCACGAGCGAATCGGCCAGCACTTCTACCGATCCCGTCACGTCGCCCTTGATAATCAGCGGCAGATCCTTCACGCCCGATTGCTTGATCTGCTCCGACAGTCCTTCGAGCGACATGCGCGAACTCTTGGCCAACTGCGCTTCGCGCTCCTTCATCTTGCGGTATTGCGCGATGCCCTTGGCCTTATCGCGGTCGGCGACGGCGAGGAACGTGTCGCCGGCATCGGGAATGGCTTCGAGGCCCAGCACTTCGACAGGCGTCGAGGGACCGGCTTCGGTCAAAGCGCGTCCGCGGTCGTCGAACATGGCGCGGACTTTGCCGAACGTGTTGCCGACGATGTAGCTCTCGTTCAGGCGCAAGGTACCATCCTGCACCAGGACCGTGGCCACGGCGCCACGGCCGCGGTCAAGTTTGGCTTCAATGACGGAGCCGACGGCCTTGCGGCCCGGCGTGGCCTTGGGCGCGCGGATGTCGGAGACCAGGCAGATCATTTCCAGCAGCAAGTCGAGGTTGATGCGCTTCTTGGCGCTTACTTCGACAAACACCGTGCCTTCGCTGCCTGCCGCCCACTCTTCGGGAATGAGACCACGATCGGCGAGCTGCTTTTTCACGCGATCGGGGTTGGCTTCCGGCTTGTCGATCTTGTTGACGGCCACGATGATGGGAACATTGGCAGCTCGCGCGTGATCGATGGCTTCGAGCGTCTGCGGCATCACGCCGTCGTCGGCTGCCACCACAATCACTACGATGTCGGTCACCTTGGCGCCACGCGCTCTCATGCGCGTAAACGCTTCGTGACCGGGCGTGTCGAGGAAGACAATTTCACGTCCCGAGGCAGGCGAGCCTTCCTTGGCAAACTTCACCTTGTAGGCGCCGATGTGCTGGGTAATGCCGCCGGCTTCGCCCGCGGCCACGTCGGTTTCGCGGATGGCGTCGAGGAGCGAGGTCTTGCCGTGGTCTACGTGGCCCATGACTGTAACAACCGGCGCACGGGACACTTCGACGATGTCGGTTTTTTCTTCGTCGAGGACCTCTTCGATGGCTTCATTCGCCAGCTCTTCTTCGTACGTGATCACGGTGGCAGCCGCACCGAACTTGGCGGACATGTCCTTAATCATTTCGGAGTCGAGCGACTGGTTCACCGTGACGAAGATGTTGCCCATCATCAGGGTGGCGATCAGATCCTTGGCGCGCACGTCGAGCTTCTCGGCCAGGTCCTTCACGCTGATGCCTTCGGTGACGGTGATCTCGCGCGTAATCGGCACCGGCTCGTTGCTGTACTGCATGCCGCTGTAGCGTGGCGGCGGCACAAAGCCCTTCATCGGGCCTTCTTTGGTTTTCGGATACTGCTGCTGGCCACGGCCACGGCCACGCGAAGCGGCGCGCGGCGGGCGCTGCGTTTCCGGTGGCGGCGTAGTGCCGCCGGGGCCGGGTCGTGCGCCGAATCCGGGTCGTGCGCCGAATCCGGGGCGCGCGCCAAAACCAGGCCGAGCGCCGGGACCTGCGGGTCCGCCCGGCGTGAATCCGCCGGTGGAAGTGCGAGTGGGATGCTTGGGCCGCGGGCCTCCTGCAAAGGAGCCGGGAGCGCCTGGCACGAAGGGGCCGCGTTGGCCCGGTCCAGCCGGACCGCTTGTGGGCCTGCGATCGAAGATTGGCTTGCCGCGCTGAATTCCGGTGCCGGTTGGCGCGGGAGGCACGGGAGCAACATACGTTGATGTGTAGACCGGGCGCGGTCCGGTTTGCGGCATCACCATGCGGCGCGCAGGCGGTGCGGGTGGTACGCGGCTGTGTCCGCGCTGCGGAGGAGCGGTCGTCGACTCCGCGGCAATGGTGGGAACCGATGCTGCGGCTTCCGCCGGGGGTGCGGGTGCGGGAGCTTCGGGAGCTGCCGCGGCAACTTCGAGTGTGGCTGCCGGCGCTGGAGCCTCAGGAACTGCAGGCGGCTTCGCAACTGCGGGCTTCTCTTCGCGTGCAGGTGGAGCTGCCGGGGGCTTGACCGCAGCGGCCGGAGGCGGCGCAACCACAATCACCGGGCGCGCGGCCGGTACCGCGCCTGCGGGCGGTTTGGCCACGACAGCGCCGGACGGAGGACGGCTGGCAATGGCCGGAGGTGCAGGGGGTTGTGCAATGATCGGCGGCGCCTGCCGCGGCTGCGGAACGATCTTGCGTGGCTCCGGGCGCGCGGGAGCTGCGGCTACAACCGGGGGCGCGACGGGAGCGGGGCGCTCCGCGGGCTTGGCTGGCTGCGCAGGCGGGGCGGCGGGCTTGGCCGGCATGCGCGCGTGACGCGCCTCTTCTTCTTCTTCCTTCTTCTTGGCCAGAATGGCCTTCAATACATCGCCGGGCTTGGAGATGTGCGACAGATCGATCTTGGGAACGATGGTGGGCGCGCCGTGGCGGGTAGACGCACCTGCGGCATGCGATGTGGATCGCGAATCCTGCGTAAAATGCGCGCGAACTTTATCCGCCTCGTCGCCCTCGAGCGAACTGGAGTGGGTTTTGCCCGCGGGAACGCCGAGTTCCTGAAGAACGTCGAGAATCGCGCGAGACTTTACTTCCAGCTCTTTCGCGAGATCGTTAATACGAACCTTACTCATCCGCCTCTTTTCAATTCTGTGCCGCCAAACCGCCCTTAGTCGCTCATAGCTACCTCATGGCACTGGCCGCTCTGGAATCGTACGTGGTTATTCGTTCCGCCCTCAAGAATGTCGCGCATCCTATGCGTCATGCTCTTTGGCCGGCTGCTTGTCTTGGTCTTCGGTTTCGGTGTCCAG
>JARLFZ010000038.1 GCA_031296305.1 Occallatibacter sp.
AGGCGCGCTTGTTGAACGGCCTGAGCTGCCTGAAGATCTGACGCAAAGAGCGCCGGTCGAGGTTGATCATCGCGGTATTGTGCTGCCGCGCCGTCACGCGCTAGGCGGGATTATTACACCGCAGTGAGGCGCAGCGCTCAGGCCGTGGTGTCGAGTCCGACCGCTTCGGCCAGCTTTTGCTGACGCTCATCGAATGTCCAGAATCTCTCGGCTCTCAATTCGAGAGCACAGGCGATATGGAGGGAATCGAGGGTACGGACGCCGAAGGTTGGACCGTGACGACGGGCAAGTTCGATACTGGACTCCCAGGCGCGGACCGGAAGGTCGACACACCTCCAGAGCCCTCGACTACAGTCATTCTCGAACTGTTGCCAGAGGCTGAGCGCGCGTGCTTCGGAGATTCGTGAGCGAAATGTCTGAAAGCTGAATGCGTGTGCCAACTCGGCTCTGTTCAGCGGTGTAAGCAATACCGTGGGTGCGGAAGACATACGCCTATCTGCTTCAGCAGAATGCGATTCCTGCGCGTAAAGGGACGCGATAAAGCTGCTGTCAACGTAGACGTTCAATAACGGCTATTCCTCTCCGCGATGATGTCTTCCACGATGGGAATCACTCGGTCACCGAAAATCGCTCGGCGGCGCG
This sequence comes from Occallatibacter sp., assembly GCA_031296305.1. Taxonomy (GTDB): domain Bacteria; phylum Acidobacteriota; class Terriglobia; order Terriglobales; family Acidobacteriaceae; genus Telmatobacter. The sequence goes on from JARLFZ010000038.1 coordinate 643, forward strand.
CTGCAAAGTCCGGCATTTGCGCGGGTTCAATTCTAGGCGATTCGGGCACGATGCGGGCGACGACGCGGTTGCGCTTGCGGAGCTCCACAACCTCACCGGCTTCTAGCCAAGTGAAAAGCTGTCGCGTGTCGCGGAGTTGGCGTGTGTTTATGCTCGGCATGATCTAAATATGGCACAAAATGTGTCACAAAGTCAATATCCGATTGATTGGAAAAAGGGTTATTCGTACCGCAGCACCTCAGCCGGGAGCACAGACGCTGCTGCCGAGGACGGATACAGCGTCGCCAGCAGCGAAATTCCAATGGAAACCGCAGAAACAATCACGCCATCGAGCACGCGTGGGGCGAAGGGCAGCGTGTCGATGGAGTAGACCTCGGCGGAGAGATGGATGAAGTGGTAGTAGCCGCCAGCCCAGGAGGCGAAGTAGCCGAGTGCGAGTCCCAGCACGGTGCCGATGACGCTAATCAACAAGCCCTGCAACATGAAGATGCGCCGCACCTGGCGGGGATCCACTCCGAAGCTCATCATCACCGCAATGTCGCGCGTCTTTTCCATCACCATCATGGTGAGAGCGATGAGAATGTTGAGCGCGGCCACGATCACGATGAGCCCAATTACGATGAACGTGACCACCTGCTCGAGCTTGAGGGCGCGAAACAGCTCGCGATTCTGGTCGGTCCAGTTGGTGGTCATGTAACCGGGGCCTGCGGCCTGCTCAATGGTGCGGGCAATCTCCGGCGCGTGGTTTAGATTGTCGACCTTGAAGCTGATCACCGAGAGCAGATCGGGCTCATCGAAGAGGCGCTGCGCGTCGGCGAGACGCAGAAAGCCCATCTCGGCATCGTATTGGTAAAAGCCGGAGTGAAACGTTCCTGCAACGCGAAAAGTCATGTACTTCGGGATAAGTCCGCCCATCGGGGTCAATTCGCCCTGGGGGCTCACCACCATAACGGAATCGCCGGCCACTGCGCCGATGGTTTCCGCGAGGTCGCTGCCGAGGACGATGGGCGGCAGTTCCCTGCTCGGTGCGCCGGTTGTTTCAGGCTGCGGCTCCAACTGCTCGACCGCTCCCGGCGTAGCCTTGGAGAGGAGATCGCTTACGGTGCGCTCATCGTCGGGCAGAATTCCCTCGATCAACGCGTAGCCGTCTCGCGCGCCGCGCGCCACAACTACCTGCTCGTACAGGCCTGGTGAGGCCGCAGTCACATGCGGCACCTGGCGCAAGCGCGACAAGAGAGGCTGCCAATTAGGAATGCCCTTCCCCTCGACCTGCATCAACTGCACATGCGCGCTGGAGCCGAGCAGCTTGTCCTGCAGGTCGCGCCGCATGCCGTTGGTAATGGCGAGGGCGATGATGAGCGCTGCCACGCCCGCTGTCACGCCGGTGACGGAGATTGCGGTGACGACGCCTACTACTGCCTGCCGTCGTTTGGCCTTCAGGTATCGCGCCGCCACGTAGAATTCGAATCGCATGACGCCTACTTTTCCTGGGCGGGAATCACTGTCTTGGCCACGCCAACGTTGTCATAGCGATCGTAGGCGCGGACGGTGATGAGGTGCTCGACGGGCTTCGCGCCTGCCGTCACATCCACATCGAAGCGAATCTCGTAATGCTCGCGCTTAGCATCGGAGAGATGGCCCACAGGATCGATGTGCTGCCACGGGCCCGCGTCGAATGAGTACTCGGCGTGTGCAATCGGAGAAGTGGCGTCATCGGCATCAAAGCTGAAGAGGAACGCCTTCTTGCAGCCGGTATCGGAGCAACTTCCCTGCTGAGCCGCCGCCTTCAGATTCGTAATCACCGGCGGTGTAGTGTCGATCTCGAAGCGGTCGCTCGGCTTTTCGCCGGTAAGCGCATCGCCTGGCGTATGGGAGGGTGCGTCGGAGGCGACAACTTTGATGCGATAACCGCCGTCAGGGATCAGCGTGGCATCGAAGCTGTAGGCCTTCTCGGTGATCTTGTCCTTGAGCAGCCGCCACACCGTCTCGCCATCACCGCGCAGGTAGAGGGAGTAGATCAGATCGTCGCCGTCGTCGTCGTGCGCGGCCCAACGCACGGTCACACCGGTGCGATCCTTGTTCGCTTGTAGGGCGCCGCTCGATCCGCCGTCAAAGGTGACCGTTGAACCCTGGCTGGGCGTGGGGAACGCGATGCTCACGGTCTGGTTCTGAGAAATCGCACCCTGCGGATTCAGGCGCGCTCCGGGAACGACCACCAGATCGTCTACCACGGGCGCGGAGTTTACAGGCAAGTAGTTGACGCCTACACTTCCCAGCGCACCGTCTTTGTGCAGTTCGGCCTTCCACTGAAGAAAGCGCCCCGGCGGCGAGGCTACGGAACTATCATGCAACGGCTGCCAGTCGCTCCAGCCGCGCACCGGCTGCTCCACATTGCCTGAACGGGTAAAGACCTCGTAGCCCGCCGAACCCGGCTCGACCTCCACGCGGCCAAAGCGCGCAAAGGCGCCGGCGTCCAGAACGTCGCTCGCGTATTCGTGCTTTTCCGACGCGCCCAGCAGAACAACTTTGCCGGTGTTCCCAGTACCGATGACGACTCCGCCCATTCCTTCCGCGCCCTGAACGGAAGCGAGGCTCAGGCCCTGTTGCGCCTGCAGATGGGCGACGTCGGCGTAGCTGCCGTCGTCACGAATGCGGAAGATGCGTCCACGATTCCCGCTCAGCGCCAAAAGGCCATCGGCGCGGGCAGCCAGCGCATAGACAATTTCATCTTTGCCCGACCAGAGTTTGCGTGGCGCATGGCCCTCCGTCAAGGCGTAAATATCCGTCCCCTCGGGTACGGAGGCACTGGTGTTTGCCGCCTGCAACGACTCCGGCTGCACGATGGTGACGCTGACCGAGCCGATTCCCTGCACTGGCAGCGGGGGCAACGGGTTGCGGCTCTTGTCGCCCACGCACGCCGCATAGATTGTGCCGTTGGTCCCGATCACAACGGATGTAACCTCGCGCCGGGGCGCTTCAAAGAGCACGTATCCCTTGCCCTGAGGATCGATGCGGTAAACCAGCCCTGAACCATCGGAGCCGGCAATCAGATTCCCCTTCGCGTCCCACGCCAGAGTGCGGATATGTGCTTCATCGCTCTTGAAGAAAAGCTCCGGCGGCGCGCCGGGCTTCGCGGGGTCGACGCGGTAGATGGCGCCGGGATTGCCGGTTGCGATGTAGAGCCGTCCGGCAGAGTCCAGGGTCAGTGCCCATACATAGCGTGATTGGGCGCTCGGTTGCGGCGAAGCGGGTTTGCCTTCCCCGCCTGCTGCCGTGCCTAGCTTGGCGGCATCGAAGACCACGGTGGCATTCGATTCGTCCTGCTTCTCAGTGGCATTGGTGCCCAGTTTGTAGACCCTGCCGCTGGGCAGCGTCGCCGCATACAGCGCGCCATCGGGTCCCAGGCACAAAGCCTGAACGCTCAGATCCTTGGTTTCAAAGAGTGTGAATGGCTTTTTGCCCTTTTGCCCGGCCAGCCGCAGCACCGAAGCGGGAGTGCCGGTTCCGGCGTAGACCTGGCCTGTCTTATCGGCAGCTAATGCCCATACAAAGGTCGACGGCGTGGTCAGTTGCTCGGTCAGCCCGGGTCCCTGGCGCAGTTGGCCGCCGCTCTCAATCGCCACCCCGTCAGGAGTGCCTTTCTCAAACTCCTCCATTTGCGATTGCGTCCACAGGTGCGTTCCCTGGGCGGAGGCAAATGCGGGGCCAGACATCAATCCCGCGGCAATAAGAAGCGGAAGCGCAATAGAGGCGTAAGCGGAGAGAGGGCGATAAGCGCAACGGGAAAGGCCAGACATTCTTCCGTTGAGTCTACTAGAGATTGGCCGGTGAGCAGAGCCTGAACGGCCGGTGGAACGCTGAGGAATCTGGCGAAGCTCTGGGGGAGTGGCGCCAGCCCGGGGGCGGAAAAACTCCGACAGCGCCCGGGGCTGCGACGAAAACCATCCCTCGGGGGCTAAAGCCGGAGTCATTGTTGCCGGACCTATTGGCACGGATAAATCCGTGCCCTTTCAAAACACGCCCTTCTGTTGACCGTTCGCGCTGTCTACGATCCCCAAAACTGGACTCACACTTCTGCCGCCAAGCCGGGCCGATTTCGCGACAGCGAGGGGGGATTTTCGGTGAGGTGGCGCACAACGTTCATGGCATCACACTTTAGATTTATATAATGAACACGACTTTCCCACAGCTTGCACACTCTGGCTAACTTTTTCCACTGAGGTGTTGCCAGTCGTATTTTCGGAAGACTAGTATTCCGGTTAGTTCAATGGAGCCGCGACTACAGTCCCGCCTTCGTACCACTATGCATGCAGTTGTTCCCAAGTTCACAGAGCTTCATCAACCAGCGGCGCCAGACGTTAGGGGCGCACGCGGACGGAGTGTCTCGTCATGGCATGGTATGCCTACTGCATCGGTGAAAAACAAGCTTTTCCTGCTTTAGCGCGTCATCGTAAACCGGTTCCTATGGAAACGGTTCTTGGAGTCAGTGGCAATCAGGTTTTCCTTTACCCGGCCAGCGATCTTGCGGTGATTGTAAGCGAACACAATCCTCAGGAATTGCTTAACCAAAAATCAGGCGTCGATCACGCTCGAGTCATCGCCGACTGCTTCCGGCATTCCACCGTCCTTCCCTTCCGTTTCGGCACGGTCTTTCACGACGACGAGACGTTGCGCAAGTCGATTCGTTCCAACCAGCGCCAATTCCTCGGTAACATCGATAAGCTGCGCGGCAAGACCGAGATGCACCTGAAGATCTTTGTCGACGACTGCTGCGCCCGCGAGATTGAGAAGCATCTGGTCAGCGAAAACGTCGGCCGGGCCTATCTCAGCAATCTGCGCGAGAACGCATCGCGTGCGCGCGAACGGCAAACACGGGCGCGCGCCGTCAGTTTCCAGATGCACCGGCTCTTCCTGCCTCTCGATGAAGATGTGAGCTGCCGGTTGATGGAAAACGGCAAGATGCAGTTGGACATTGCGCATCTTATCGATCGCAAGTGCGTGGAGCGTTATCACAACAAGTTCACATCCACCAGCGCCATCATGCGCGAGTGTCAGATGCAGCTTTCAGGACCGTGGCCGCCGTATCATTTCGTTCACAAACTTACTCGTCCCGTGCACGCGCAGACGCCGGCCGCAGCCCCAGTACCCATTCCGGCATCGGATTCGGTTGAAACTCCGGTAGTCACCCTCATGGAGCCGACGCCGGTGTTCGTTTAAGTTCTCCATCCAAGTCTCGAAGGGAACAAGGCTCCAGCATTTGCTGGGGCCTTTTCTTTCGATCGTCCTCTCACCGGCGCAACCTGGATATGCCGCATGCGCGTCGCATGGCCTAATCTAATGACATGAGCGACGCTACAGAACGTGCGGGGCAGGATGCTGATTTCGATCTCCTGGTAGTGGGAGCGGGGCCGACCGGGCTGGCTTCCGCGATCGAGGCAAAAAAGGCCGGTTTTCGCGTGGTGCTGGTCGACAAGGGCTGCGTTTGCAACTCTATCTTTCACTATCCCGCACACATGACCTTCTTCACCACTTCCGAGCTGCTGGAAATCGGCGGCATTCCCTTCCCCAGCCCCAACGCCAAGCCGACGCGGAATGAGGCGCTCGAATACTATCGCCAGGTCGCGGCCTATTACCAATTGGATATTCGCCAATACCACCGCGTGGAGCGGGTCAGCGGGATCGATGGCGATTTTACGGTGCAGACTACAGATCGCTTTGGACGGCACGGCGAATTGAAGTCGCGCAAGCTCGTTCTTTCCATTGGCTACTACGATCTGCCCAACTGGATGGGCATTCCGGGCGAAACCCTGAGCAAGGTGCACCATTACTACCACGATCCCCATCCTTATTACGACACGGACGTCGCTGTGGTAGGAGGCAAGAATTCCGCGGCCATTGCGGCACTCGAATTGTGGCGTCACGGCGCGCGGGTCACGCTCATTTATCGCGGCGACGGCGTACAGCCCCACGTGAAGTACTGGATCAAGCCGGATCTCGAAAACCGCATCAAGAACGGCGAGATCAAAGCCTATTTTGAGACGCGGGTCACGGAGATCACGCCCGACGCCATCGTGGTGGAAACACCTGCGGGCCGCGAGACCCTGGCTAACGATTTCGTTTTTGCCATGACGGGGTATCATCCCGACTTTACTTTTCTAGAGCGCCTGGGTATTCACTTCGAGGGCCCCGACCGTTTGCCCGTCTGCAACCCGGAAACGCTCGAAAGCAACGTTCCCGGCATCTATCTGGCAGGAGTGATTGTGGCGGGGTCGCGCACCAACGAGATCTTCATTGAGAACGGACGCTTTCACGGACGCCTGATCGCGGCATCGCTGCTCGAAAAGTTGACTGTGCGCGACGAGTTACGTCAACCCGTTGTCGCAAGTGATCCGGTAGAGTAAGGCCTTAGAAATTTTCCGGGGGTAGAGTATTGCGCATACGCTGGTGGCCGCGATCGATTCGCTGGCAAATGCTTGCCGGCCTTGTGCTGCTTGAAATCCTGTCGATTAGTCTATTTGCTGCGATTCTCACCCGGCAGCAGACGCAGCGTGTGCGGTTGCGCGCGCAAGTCATTTTGTCTTACGACTCGGCATCGTTGGCATCCCAAGTCAGCGACGCACTGGAGCAGCAGCGCCCCGGCTGGATCAGTTCGTCAGTCAAAACAGCAGGCGAAGCTCCAAACGTCGCTTTTGCCGCGGTGACCGATCCTGCGGGAAATGTTTTGTTCGTCAGCAAAGGTGATGCGGGCCAGGCAACTCTCGATCCGGCCGAGCGGGCGCAAATTCCATTCATAAGCCGCGACAACGCCTGGCTATTTACCCTGCCCGATGACCGCTGGGAGGCCGCGCGGGCGATCTACACGAACAACGAATTGCGCGGCTATACGTGGGTGGAGTTCGACCCGAGTTCGGCGCGCCAGCAGCTTTTCGCCATCCAACGCGACACTTTGGTCTTTGGCGTGATTTGGGTGATCGCCTCAGCCATTCTTGTGTTGCTCATGGGCCGGTCCATCGCGCAGCCACTCTCTGTGCTGCACCGCGGCGCCGCCGCACTGATGAACTCGCCGGAAGATGTCAGCCGTTTCCCGCTGCCGGTGACCGTGCAGAACGAAATCGGTGACCTGATTGAGACCTTCAACCGCATGGTCGCCTCGCTTGCCGAGCAGCGGGCTGGGCTTAACGACACGCTCTCCCTGCTCGATTCAATGCTCGCGAACGCGCCCATCGGCCTGGCATTTGTCGATCGGAATTCGAGATTTGTCCGGGTGAATCAAATCTTTGCCGATCTCACCGGTGTGACCGTCAGCCGCCATCTCGGCCGCACCCTTACCGATCTGCTCCCCGCAAAAGTGGCAGAGCAGGTCGGGAACGCTGTACAGCAGGTTTTTTCGAGCGAAGAGCCGGTGCGCAATCTCGAACTAAACGGTGAGGGCGGCAAGCCCCGCCGTCCCTGGACCTGGCTCATCAGCGCTTATCCGGTACGAACCACTCCGACGCAGGTGCGCTGGGTGGGCGTGATCGCGCTCGATGCCAGCGAGCGCAAGCGCAGCGAAGAGGCCCTGCGCCGGAGCGAGAAGCTAGCCGTCACCGGCCGCCTGGCCGCCTCTATTGCGCACGAAATCAACAACCCGCTCGAAGCCATCACCAACCTGCACTTCCTCCTGCGGAACTTCGTCGACCTTCCCGAGGCAGCCAAGCAGTATGTCTCCATGGCCGAGTACGAGGTGCGCCGCATTGCCGAGATTACGCAGCAGACCTTGCGCTTCTACCGCCAGCCCACGCACCCCGCGCGCGCCACGCTCGCAGAGCTTCTTGACTCCGTTCTGAGCCTCTATCAGGGACGCATCAATGCGCTCGACCTTCGCGTTGAGCGCCAATACGAGCCGGAGTTAACCCTCTTCTGCTTCGCCGGAGAGATCCGCCAGGTATTCGCCAACCTGGTGGGCAACGCCATCGACGCCAGCAGTGCAGGTGGCCGCTTGCTGCTGCGCGCCCGCCGTTCCTGCGACTGGAAGAACCCCGACCAAGCCGGAATCCGCTTTGCCATTGCCGACACCGGATCAGGCATGGAGCCGGAAATCCGCGAGCACATCTTCGAGGCCTTCTTCACCACCAAGGAAATTACGGGAACCGGCCTCGGACTCTGGGTGAGCCACGAAATCATCCTGAAGCATCAGGGATCGGTGCGGGTGCGCAGCCGCGTAGCCGCTCAAGGAAACGGTAAGGCGGCGGCAACGTGCGGGACGGTCTTCGAAGTTTTTCTCCCCGACAATCCGGGCTTCCTTCATGAAGCTTCTGCGGTAGCCGGTGCGAAGACTTCAGCTTCGGCGACAGCATAACAGCGTGTGGCAAAAGCCCGAAAACCATCCCTCAGCGGCTAAAGCCACGTCGATTCCTGGACTTCATGGCACGACTAAACAGCTTGCTGAAAAATGTCCGAAGCGAGCGCGAAGTGTAGCGAAAAAACATCCCTCAGCGACTGAAGCCGGGCCATTTTGCTGGTCTTATCGGCACGGATAAATCCGTGCCCTTTCAAAACGAGCTTCTCGATTTAGTTTTTCAGCAGCCCGTAAAGTCGTGCCCTTTCAAAATGAGGCTTTCATCCAGAGGCAGATAAGGCAGCAACTTTTCACGCGGGCGTGGCTCCATCAGATTTGAGATGCGACGAGGACTCTGAGGGCCAGGAGGCCCTCAGTACAGCCGGTCTGGAGACCGGCGCTACAACCCTTTACGGCTGCAAACCCAGCTGCCTGCGCAAAAGAGGTACGCCGAGGCCATTCGCCTGATGCGTAACTGGATGCGCCATGCAGTGCCCTGTCGATCGAACCGGTCCCTGGAGATACGAGCGCGTGACGTGTAGCCGGTCCATAATGACGTACCGTGCTCGCAGGCCATTGACGATTGGCGGCAACGTCGCCGGCACCTGTCTACGATCGACATAGATGACCAGCGACGCCTCGTCGGGATTGTCGAGGCTTTGACCTACTCCCACGCCAAAGTACGCGGGATTCTGCTGCATCAGGCTCTGCGCCACCTGCTCTTTGGCTGTAACCGCCTGGTTGAAGACGGCGGATGTCAGAGGCGCCGTCGCACTGGACCTTACTGCAGATTGCGGCGCTGCACCCGCCGAAACCGCCCGCGACGTGGTGGGTATCACTTGCGTCCGCACCCCACTCACGGTCTGCGGCACGGAGACTTTCATGCTCTGGTCGACATAAAGAATCACCGCCGCTTCGCCGGCACGATCGCTGCTTTTGCCGGCGGCTACACCCAGGATACCCATGGTGGGATTGATCAGCATCCGCGCCTGCCCCACGGCCTGCTGCGCCAATTCCAATTGCGGGCCGGAGAGCGTAGTGCTCTGCGCGGCCGTCCCCGTTGCGGCGCCGTAGTTCAGACAGCTCACTGGATGGTCCGCTGTGCCTACAAACGTATAGGTCGTACCCTGCTGCGACCCGAGTTCCGCCAGCACTGTGGGCGCGGGGTTGGCCACGCCTTCACTCACACCCGTATTCGTCACACTGCCGGCAAAAAACAGTCCCACAGGTTCAGCGTTGCTGGCATCCACAACCAGCGATCCCGAGTCGCCCGCATCGCTGAACTCGCTGCCTTCAATTGCAATCTGGTTGGTGTAAGTCTTGGTCAGGTAGGGCGTGGTTTCATCGCAGTTCTTGTAGTAGTCCACCTTTACATTAAGATTCAGTGCCGAGATACTGGCGCACGTGAGTCCGGTGGTGCGCCCGCTCTTGGCCACTACAAGATTGAGCGAGCCGGGCTCGCCTTTGCCGCCGGTCGACGAGATGCCGGGGGGCGCCGCGGCCAGTGTCCCATTCCCTTGCAACGTGCCCAACTCCAGAATATCGCCACTCGTCTTCACCGCTCCCGAATCCACCTGCGCGATGGCCGCATCGACATTCGTGGCGTTTGAACTCAACGGAAGCCATGCAGTCAAAACGCCCACCGGAGTGGTCCCGGAACCGTCGCCATAGGGCGTACAGTTGTTGTCGATCAGTCCCGGCTGCACGATCATTTCGCCCACACTGGCCTGATCACTGCGCGCCAACACGTGATTGCAGCTCAGCAAGTACTGTGTTCCGCCGCTGTTCTGGATCAAAGATCCGAGCGTGCCGCCGCAACAATCCACAATCTGATTGCCCTTGGTGTCGTAATCATTGTTGTTCCCGCCGGAGCTGCCCAGCAGGATGGGCGTCGTCAATTCCTTTTGGTGCCCTGCCGGATTGCTCGAGATCCCTTCAGTGTTCAACAGGATCTTCGTTGCCTCTTTCGAGGTCGATGTCCCGATGGTCGCCACCACGTAGGTGGATGCGGCGGCTGTAATAGAAGCTGGAGCGGTATAAGTGACCGTGCAATAGGTGAACGCGTTGCTGCTGCGCGCACAGATCGAACTGCCTAACGATCCTTGTCCCCCACTCGATCCTGTGGAGCTGCTCGCAACGGCATAGTTGATGCCGGTGGTGCCACCGGCTTCCGCGATATAGCCCGTTATGGTGACGGTTCCGTTCGCGCCCAGGGCGACGTTCTGCGGCGTCAGCGGCTGCAGGAAGCCCGGCGTTACTGTCAGCGTTGCGCTCGCGGTTGTGGATGGATTTGACGCCAGTTCCGCGGTCACTGTCACCTGGACGCTATTTGCCGTGAGATAGGTAGGCGGAGCGTATTGCCCGCTCGAATTGATGGTTCCCGGGCCGGATTTTGCATCTCCGCCTGAGACCGTCCAGTTCACTTTGGCCGTACCGCCGCTTAATGTAGCTGAAAATTGCTCCACCAACCCACCCGACGCGGTAGTGGTGTTGCACCCAGTGCAGTTGGCATCGATGGTTGCCGTACCGGGAGAAATGGAGAGGCTGCCGCTCGATGAGCCGTTCACCAACGCACCGCCGCAACCTGCCAGGGCAATTAGAGCTGGCAACATTGCGCTCGCGAGTAGGCGCCCGGGCCTTTGCCGCAACAAGTGAACTCTGTCTCGCTGGCCCACGGGGTTTGAGACGGGTCCTTGACCTTCCATCATTCCATCCGTTTTTCCGGTTCAGATCGCTGGCCGTCTTCCTCGCTTACCAGGCGTTTCCGCCCCAATCGCGAACTCCCGTAGACGCCTGCGGTTAAAGAAGATACGTATCTGTAATACGCTCCTTAGCGTGATACTTGTTTAGACCCTGCCCTGAGCTGAAAGTTGTCTGGCAAAGCTCTTCAAGAACAAATCCAATCACTCCGGGCGCACAGGGCGCAATGTACCAAACTATGTACCAAAGTACCCCGCAACGGTGTCGTCGCATTCGATCCGCAACCTGGGCACAGAGTCCTTCCTCATGTATACCCCCAGACAGATTGCCGCGCCAACCCGCCGTGTAAGCTTTTCTTGAAACTTGGTTCAGGGTGAGTACACCTGCCCAAAAGGGGCATCGGACCATAGATTCGGGCCGGAACCATGCGGGGCAATAAACTGAAAGCAGGAGAGAACCATGGAATACGTACTTCTCGGCCGCACCGGCTTGAAGGTTTCGCGCATTTGCCTCGGTTGCATGACTTACGGCAGCCCTGCCACGGGAAGGCTACTCCCTGGACGGCAAGCGTGGGCGTTGAATGAGGCCGAAAGCCTGCCTTTCTTGCGCCAGGCTCTCGATTTCGGCATCAATTTCTTCGATACCGCAAATGTTTACTCCGACGGCGACAGCGAAGCGGTCGTGGGCCGGTTTCTCAAGGCCAACGCGCGGCGCGAAGCCGTCGTGATCGCCACAAAGGTGCAGGGTCTGATGCGCGAGGAGCCCAATGGCGGCGGGCTTTCCCGCAAAGCCATTCTTTTTGAACTTGATCAAAGTCTCCGTCGCCTCCAGACCGACTACGTGGACCTTTACCAGATCCATCGCTGGGACTACGAAACGCCCATTGAAGAAACGCTCGAGGCGCTGCACGACGCAATCAAGGCGGGCAAAGTACGCTACATCGGCGCCTCGTCGATGTATGCCTGGCAGTTTTCCAAGGCGCTGTATCTCGCCGACCGGCACGGATGGACGCGCTTCGTCTCCATGCAGAACTACTACAACCTGCTCTATCGCGAAGAAGAGCGCGAGATGATGAGACTTTGCCAATCGGAGGGCGTGGCCGTCATTCCCTGGAGCCCGCTGGCCCGCGGGCGGCTCACGCGCGCCTGGAAGACAGAAACCAGCCGCTCCGAGACCGACGCCTTCGGCAAGACGCTCTACTCGCGCACCGAAGATGCCGACCGCAGCGTTGTCGACCGCCTTGGCGAGGTTGCGGAGAAGCGCGGCATTCCCCGCGCGCAGGTGGCACTGGCGTGGCTGTTGTCGAGGCCGGGCGTCACCGCTCCGATTGTGGGCGCCAGCAAGCCACACCATCTTGAAGACGCGGTGGCCGCGCTCTCCGTCCACCTCACGTCGGAGGAGATGACGGCGCTCGAGGAGCCGTACGTGCCGCATCCGGTGTTGGGGTTTAGCTGAGGCTGTTTCATAAATGGTTCGCCTGGCCAGCCGGGATCCCTCAGGGGTTAAACAGGCTGCGGAAAAACTCCATGGAGCCGGAATTTTTAGTGAATGCGAGGGCAGCAGGGGCTGAAGCCCGGGCTATTTTAATGGACTTAAATGGCCCGGCTAAAGCCGTGCCGTTGTTACAAAGCCCGCCTCACGGAGTTTTTCCGCAGCCTGTAAAACCCCTCAATTCTCCTGCCCCTTTCGGCACGACTGAACGGCTTGCTGAAGAAGTCCGAAGCGAGCGCGAAGTGTAGCGAAAAAACATCCCTCAGCGGCTGAAGCCGGACCATTTTGCTGGCTTTAACGGCACGGATGAATCCGTGCCCTTTCAAAGCGAGCCTCTCGATTGATTTTTTCAGCAAGCTGTGAAGGCGTGCCCTTTCAAGAAACTCTTTATGAAACAAGTTCCAGGGTCTGACGTCGTTTAGCGTCCGTGAAAATCCGGGGCACGACGCTCAAAAAACGAACGAATGCCTTCCTGATAATCGTCGCTATCGTAGATCTGACGCCGCATGGCCTGTACTCTTTCGAACGTTTCCGGCCCCAGGTTGTGCGAAATGGAGAGCAGACGCAGTTCTTCCTTCAGAAGGCTGATGACAAGCGGCGAGTTTTTCGCGATCTTCCCGGCGAGTTCCAATGTCACTGCCTCCAGTTTTTCTGGCGGAACCGCATGGCTCACGATGCCGCGCGCCAACAGGCGCTCGACGCCCAATGGTTGGGCGGTAAACAGCATCTCCTTGCAGAGCGGCATGCCGCCGGTGCTCAGGAAATTCTGGATTCCCGAGATGTTGTAGGGGACACCCATTTTTGCCGTGGTAATGGCGAATGTGCTGTCCAGGCTGGCAATGATCAGATCGCAGCTCATCACCAATTCGCAAGCGCCGCCCCAAACGCTGCCTTCCACCATGGCGATGACGGGTGAGGGGAAATGCTCAATCGTCCGCACCAGCAGGCGCAAGGGGTCGTTATAGGTGAGCGGGTCGCGGCCATTGGTCGGCAGCTCTCGAATATCGTGCCCCGCGGAAAACACCTTGGAGCCAGCAGGCGCCCTCAGTATGACAACGCGCACCTCGTCGCTTTGCATCGATTCCAGAGCCGCGCAGAGGTCGCGGATAAGATCGCTGCTCAGGGCGTTTTGCTTCAGGGGATTGTTAAGCGTAATCAGGCCGATGCTGTTTGAAACAGTGGCTACGACCAAAGGTTCTTCTTGCTTCATGACTTTTCTTCTCATTTCCGACGTTGAGCGGTGCGCAGTACACGCAGGCTGAATCCCCGCGCACATTTTGCGCTGATCTTCCGCGTCTCCGGAATTCTACGGTGCTTATCAACCCCTGAGAAAGTGCGTACGTCACTTTCGGGCGAATGCGCATCCGATTTGGAACGCGTAAGGTCCAGAAGTCATTTCAAAAACCATGCAACGATCGCGAATGACATCCCTCGGGGGCTAAAGCCATCGGAATTTGAGGCCTTTTGCGGCACGGCTGAACAGCTTGCTGAAAAAGTCCGAAGCGAGAGCGAAGTGTAGCGAAAAACGTCCCTCAGCGGCTGAAGCCGGGCCATTTTGCTGGCCTTATCGGCACGGATGAATCCGTGCCCTTTCAAAACCAAGTGCCCGGCTGGACAAAACGAGCCTCTCGATTGAGTTTTTCAGCAGCCTGTGAAGCCGTGCCCTTTCAAAGCAGGTTTATGAGATGGGCTCTGGCGTACCGCAATTGTCCCCTCGCGTGCGCGCCATTTAGCATTCACTTTGTGCCTGCCCTGGATACTCCGGTGAAATTTGTGCGCGGCGTAGGCCCGCGCGTGGCGGAGATGCTCGCCGAAAAAGGCATCCATACGGCGGAAGACCTGCTCTACCACCTCCCTTTCCGCTATGAAGACCGGCAAAACCCGCGCAGCCTGGACGAGTTGGCACCTGACGAAGTGGCCAGCGTGATCGGCGAGGTGCGCGGCGCTGCGCTGCTGCGGACGCGGCGCGGACCGATCTACGAGATTACTCTCGGCCAGGGACGGTTTGCGATGAAGTGTCTCTGGTTCCACGCGGCCTACCTGGACGGCAAATTCCAGGCTGGGCAAACCGTTGCGGTCTACGGCAAGGTTGAGGCGTCACGATCCACCAGCAACTTCAAAATGATCCAGCCGCAGTTTGAGATCCTGCCCGACGCGAGCGACGACGCGGAAACACGGCTGCTCGAAGTAGGCCGCATCACGCCTGTCTATGAATCGCTGGGTGGCAGCCGCCTGGCCTCGCGCTGGCAGCGCAAAACCATCTTCAATCTGCTTGAAACCATGCGCGGAGCAGTGCCCGATTGCCTGCCGCAATCGATGCTCGACCGTCTCAGTTTGCCCGGCCGCGAAGCTGCGCTAAACGAGGTCCACTTCCCGCTTGAAGGCACGCCGTTCACTCAATTGCAGAGTTCCTCGACCCCAGCTCACCGCCGGCTCATTTTTGAAGAGCTGTTCTTTCTCGAGCTGGGCCTCGAACTCAAGCGCAGGCGCATGAAAGAGCGCCAGGGTATCGCCTTCGCCGCCAACGACAAGGTGCGCGAAGCCATTCGCGAGGTGCTTCCCTTCCATCCCACGGCTGCACAAAAGCGAGCGCTGGGGGAAATTGTGACCGACATGCGCGAGCCCAGTCCCATGCGCCGGCTCTTGCAGGGCGATGTGGGCTCGGGTAAGACGATTGTCGCGTTTCAGGCCATGCTCGTCGCGATGGAAAACGGCTACCAGGCTGCTCTGATGGCGCCCACGGAGATCCTTGCCACGCAACATTTCCTCGCCGCGCGCAAGCTGTTGGAAAAATCATCGCGTAAGCCGCGCATTGTGCTACTCACCGGCTCGCTCGATGAAGACCGCAAGCGCTCCAACCGCAGCCTCATCAACCGCGGTGAGGCGAATCTCATCATCGGAACGCACGCGCTCATCGAAGAAAAGGTGGAATTTGATCGACTGGGTCTGGTCGTGGTCGACGAGCAGCACCGCTTCGGCGTCTTACAGCGCTTCAAGCTGATGAAGAAGCCTAACCAGCCCGAACCCGACGTGCTGGTGATGACGGCTACGCCCATCCCGCGCACGCTCGCGCTCTCGCTCTACGGCGATCTGGATCTGAGTATTCTCGACGAGCTGCCGCCGGGCCGTATGCCCATCGCTACGCGCCGCGTCGCCGGCGAGCGCGCGGAAGAAGTCTGGGATTTTGTGCGCAAGCAGGTGGCGAAGGGCCACCAGGCCTACATCGTCTATCCCGTGATAGAAGGCAGCAAGGACGACCAGCCGGAATTGGATTTCTCCCACGATGAAGCACAGGTGGGAATCGCGACGACTGCACGAAAATCTCCTTCAAAACGCAAAACAACGGAGTTGTTGTTTCCCAAAACTGTGCAGGAAGCAAGCCCCAGCGCCCGATCGGGCCTCCGCTCAGCAGTGGAGATGCACGACAAGCTGCGTTCCGGGGCGCTCGCCGGTTTGCGCGTGGGCCTGCTCCATGGCCGCCTCGATGCCGAGGAAAAAGAAATCATCATGCGCCGCTTCCAGCGGGGCGAGATCGACGTTCTGGTATCGACTACCGTCATTGAGGTCGGCGTCGACGTACCCAACGCAACGGTGATGGTGGTGGAACATGCGGAGCGCTTTGGACTGGCGCAGTTGCATCAGTTGCGCGGGCGCGTGGGCCGCGGCGCGGCTAAGAGCTACTGCATCCTCATGACCGGTGAGCGCATTTCCCCGGTTGGCGAGGAGCGGCTGAATGCCATGGTGCGCACGCAGGATGGGTTCGAACTGGCCGAACTGGATTTGGCGCAACGCGGACCGGGCGAGTTCTTTGGTACACGGCAGGCCGGCCTGCCCGATTTTCGCGTCGCCAACCTATTGCGCGACCGCCAGTTGCTGGAGTTGGCAAAGCAGGAAGCGGCGAGATTTGCCATCGACCCCGGCTCAGAAGTGACCACGGGGGAACGCGCCCGCGTGCGAGCGCAATTGAAACAGGCATGGCAACGGCGCTACGGGCTGGTTGAGGCTGGCTGATTCGCGCTGGAAGATCTCGGCGCTCTTGTAGTGTGTTTCATAAGTGGCTCACGGGGCAGCCCGAATCCCTCAGGGGTTAAAGCGGCTGCGGAAAAACTCCATGGAGCGGGAGATTTTCGTGAATGCGAGGGCAGCAGGGGCTGAAGCCCCGACGATTTTGATGGACTTATGTGGCCCGGCTAAAGCCGTGCCGTTGTTACAAAGCCCGCCTCACGGAGTTTTTCCGTAGCCTGTAAAACCCCTCAATCTTGCTAACCTTTTCGGCACGATTGAAGTCGTGCCCTTTCACGGAACCACTTATGAAACGTGCTCTCAGAAAGCCGGTTTATGCCGGGCCAGTGTACGGCGCGGTGCCAACGATCTCCTCCGGATAGGTCTGCACTTCCAGATCGATGCTCGCGATCTCGGTGCCGCAGTCGCGCTGCTGGCTGCGCGTGCACTGGCAAAGCTCAGTAAAGCGCAGGTGCCCGCTTGGGCTCAGTTCGAGACCGGCCGCGATGAGGATGCTGTAAATATCGACGCACGCCTGGCGCTCGAACTCGAAGAGCATGTTGATCATGCCGGTGTCGTTGGCGCCCCGGCTCAGCACCCAGCCCCCGCAACCGAGAATGGCTCCGGTGAGACACTGCACCAGCCGCGACGGTTCCACGGTGCTTACCGCCTTCATCTGCATCGCCCAGGGGATACTGCACACCTGCGACGGGCCCTGGGTTGGCAACTGGCTTCTCACAGTGGTCTTATCGGTGGCAGACGAGACGGCATCAAAGCTGTCGCGGACTCGAACGGAGCTTGACCGCCTTTGGCACAAATCACGCGCTTCCTGGAAGCTGCGGGGCGGGCTGGGGTAATTGGGTGCGGCCTCAGCGAGACCTGCGGCATTGTCCGCAACGCTTTGCCCGGCGCCGGCACGCGCATCAGGAGCCTCTTGTTGTAGCGTGAAAGATAACGTGATTACCGGATCAGGAATCGATGTCATTGAAATCCGCCGCATTCAGCACGCCGTGGATCGATATGGCGCGCGATTTCTCGACCGCGTGTACCTGGCCGCGGAGAAAGCTTATTGCCTGCGCAAGCGCAACTCTGCTGAGAGCTTTGCCGCGCGTTTTGCAGCCAAGGAAGCTGCCGCCAAAGCGCTCGGCACAGGCATCAGCTTCGGCGTCAACTGGCTTGAGATTGAAGTCGTAAGGGAGCCAAGCGGCAGGCCGAGCCTGCGTTTCTATGGCCGCGCAGCCGAAATTGCAAAGCGCCAGGGGGTGGTGCGCTCCAACCTTTCCCTTACCCACACCGCCGACCTCGCCGTGGCCAGCGTAGTACTGGAAGACGGGCGGTAGCACCGCCAATTCTGCTATCCTCTAGGCGTGAATTGGCTTCTTTGATTCGGCCCTTTTCGTAAGAGGAATTTGACGTGCCAAGCCGCAAAGAGATTCAGTGGTCACAACTGAAGGTCGGATCCCTGGTGCTCGCCGCCATGGCGGTGCTTGTCGGACTGATTTTTCTGATGAACGGCACCGGTGGTGGCCCGTTCGGACGCAAAATCGTCCTCCGCTCCTACTTCGCGAACGCCGCGGGCCTCAAGGACGGGGCTGTGGTGTCGGTGGATGGCGTAACCGTCGGCAATGTGACGAAAACCCGCGTAGTTCCGGAGCGAAATCCATATCCTGTCGAAGTCACTATGCAGGTGGGGCAGAAGTTCTGGGCGGATCTGCACACGGATTCGGTTGCGCGCGTTGCGCCGGCAGGCGTCCTGGGCGACAGCTTTGTAGATATCGACTCGCGGCATGCCACCGGCCCGCAGCCCGCCAACAACGCCGAACTCAAGATCTCTGGATCGCCAACCATTCAGGAAGTGATCAGCAGCAGCCAGCTCTCCATCGAGGAGATCGATCAGTTGATGCACAAAATTGGGACGCTGATTGACACACTGAACACCACACGCGGCACCTTCGGCGAGGTGATTAACGATCCGGTAATGAAGAAGAACGTCGTCTCCATCGCGGCGAATCTGCAGACCATCACTCAGGCGATGGCCGATGGTAAAGGATCGCTGGGAAAGCTTATTAACGACGACTCTCTCTATGCCAAACTCGATTCGACCGTGGATCAGTTGAGTTCCATCGTTTCTGACGTGAACGCCGGCAAGGGCACCGCCGGCAAACTACTCAAAGACGAAACGGCGTACAACAATTTCAACTCCGCCGTGTCGAACCTGAACGACGTGCTGGCCTCAATCAATTCCGGCAAGGGCGCCGCGGGCGAGTTCATCAAGGACCCGGCCCTTGGGCAGAAGCTGAGCGACGCAATTACGAACCTGGACGGCATCTTGAAAAGCGTGAATGCCGGTGAAGGTTCGGCCGGGCAGTTCGTGAAGAACTCGGCGCTTTACGACCACGCGAATCAGACCATGGATCAAGCGCAACAGCTCATCAAGAGCATCCGCGAAGATCCCAAAAAATATCTCATCATCCGGCTGAAGGTGTTCTAGAAACGCTCCGTTCATTATCGTGGCCGCAAAAAGAGTGAACTTAGGATCGCTCTTTCGCGTATGAATGCAGAGTGGAGGTTCTGTGCGCCCGAATAAAGCGATCACATTCATCGCGGCTCTATTGGCCGGTTGCTTTCCCTTTCTTCTTCACTATGCGCTGCCCGCGCAGGCAGCCGCCGAACCAGCGCCTGCCTATGCGGCCAACGGCGACCTGCTGCCCGTCGGGAATTATCGCGAGTGGATTTATCTGACCTCAGGCATCGACATGAGCTATAAGCCCAAGCCGGCTGACATGACGATGTTCGACAACGTGTTCGTCAATCCAGCAGCCTACCGAAGTTTCCTGGCGACGGGCACATGGCCCGACAAGACAGTGCTGGTGCTGGAGGTTCGCGAAGCGAAGAGCAAGGGCTCGATCAACCAGCATGGCCATTTTCAGGGCACGCAACTGATGGGGTTCGAGGTCCACGTAAAGGACGAAAGGCGCTTTCCGGGTGGGTGGGCCTTTTTCGATTTCGACTCGCCCGAGAAAACAGGCACGTTGATCCCGCAGGGTGCGCCCTGTTACAGCTGCCACGCGGCGCATGCGGCTGTCGACACCACCTTCGTGCAGTTCTATCCCACGCTGCTGCCCATTGCCGAGGTGAAGAAGACGTTGAGCGCGGCGTATTTGAAGGACGAGTCAGGGGCGGCACAGACCCCGGTGAATTAAGCCGACGCCGGACCACGAAATGCTTTGCAGAAGGCAAGAAACGCCTTGATTCGCACCACCTGAAAGAAATCGTTGGCCAGCAGATAGAAGGCGACCGAAGCGGCCGAGATCAGGTGCAGCGCGTCGCTGCCTAACTCGTCGCTGAAGGGCAGCGGCGCGGCAGAAAACACCATGGCCACGACGATCAGGGCGAGCTTGACGATGCCCAGCACCAGGTTGATCTCGATGAGCTTGCCGGTGAATGGCTTTCCCAGACTCAGGCTTTCTCTGAGGGCGGAAGCGATGGAACGGTTATCGCGTTGCACCAACAGCGGCGCGATCGAAAATGGCCAACTGGCGAGCGCAAACGCCGTGAAGAATCCGAGCGATAGAAAGATCGCCCAGATGAAATAGCCCACCAGGTCCGGCTCGCCGGAGACAGCAATGTGGGTGGCCGCGACCCATTGCATGGAGTGCAGCCAACCCCAAACGGCAAGGGCGAAAAGGCCGAGCCACACGCCTTGCGTCACCATCATGGTGAAGGGACGAAAGCGCATACGGGCATCGATGCGCTTGAGGAGAAGCCCGCGCCCGAGGCCTGAGACCACGATCCAGAGCATTGCGGCGGCGGGCAGCATCCAGCGTAATACGGCAAGTACAGGCGGCTCGTAAAACGAGATCACATTCGAGATCTGCACCGCGGCGACCCACGGATTTTGCGTATCGATGGAATTGAAGCCAGAGGACTCCAGCGGATATGCAGCGAGGATTTGTTGCGTCTGTTGCCAGCAGACGAGAAGAAAGGGAATCCCGAAAAGCCAGCGCCAAGCGACCTCGATGGCGAGTAGTGAAGGGCGACGGAAAACGCCGCCCATGTGCTCCACGAGTAATTGCGTTCCCCGCACCGGCCGCGTCGCTTCGAGCTCAGGCATGGCGCCGGACCTCACTTTGCGATCTCACTTCACTACCAGGTTGACGGTCCTGCCAGGCACCACAATTACCTTCACAACATTCTTGCCTGCGGTGCGGGCGCGCACCTTTTCGTCAGCCAGCGCCGCGGCCTCGATGGTTTTGGCGTCGGAGCCCGCGGCTACACGCACTACAGAAATCAGCTTGCCGTTGATCTGCACCGGAATTTCGATCTCGTCTTCCTTAGCGAGTTCCGGATCGCTCTTCGGCCACGGGGCGCGAAGCACACTTCCCTCGCCGCCGAGATCGTCCCACAATTCTGCCGCCAGAAACGGCGCAAACGGCGCCAGCAACAGGATCAGCGTCTGCAACAGCTCGCGCATCACGGGCGCAGGAATTTCGCCCGCCGTAAGTTGCGCATCGGCGTCCTGAAGCTCGTTCACCAGCTCCATGATCGCGGCCACGCAGGTATTGAAGTGCCAGCGGCCCTCAAAATCGAGCGTGATTTTGGCGATGGTCTGGTGGAGCTTGCGGAGCAGTTTGAGCGAAGGCCCGGAAAGACTTCCCTCAGGGGCTAAAGCCCCGGCCGGTTGGGATCCGCGATCGGCACGACTAAAGTCGTGCCCTTTCAAAGCGTCATCCTCGACAGCGGATGATCGCGCCTCCGGTGCGGATGATCGTGCTTGCGGCGCGTGCTTGGTAACGAGGCGCCAAACGCGCGCCAGGAAACGGCTGACGCCGGCCACGCCGTCTTCCTGCCAGTCGAGGTCGCGATCGGGCGGGGCCGCAAACAGCGCGTACATGCGCGTGGCATCGGCGCCGTAGCGAGCCACCATGTCGTCGGGCGAAACCACGTTGCCCTTCGACTTCGACATCTTGGCGCCGTCTTTAATGACCATGCCTTGCGTGAACAGCCGCCGCGCCGGTTCATCGTTCTTCACCATCCCCAGGTCGCGCATCACCTTGGTCCAGAAGCGCGAGTAGATCAGGTGAAGAATCGCGTGCTCCACGCCGCCAATGTACTGGTCGATGGGAAACCAATACTGCACCGTGGCCGAGTCGAACGGTGCTTTGGTGTCGCGTGCGTCGGTGTAGCGATAGAAATACCAGCTCGAGTCGACGAAAGTATCCATGGTGTCGGTCTCGCGCCGCGCCGGTCCGCCGCACTTTGGACAGGTCGTATTCACAAACGAAGGCACCCGCCCCAGCGGCGAGCCGCCCTGCTGCGTAATCTCGATCTTCTCCGGTAGAAGCACCGGCAACTGATCGTCGGGCACGGGAACCATGCCATCGCGCTCGCAGTGGATGAAGGGAATCGGCGTGCCCCAGTAGCGCTGCCGGCTCACGCCCCAATCTTTGAGGCGGAAGATGACCTTGCCTTCTCCGAAGGCGCTGCGCGCGGCAGCCTCTTGGAGTTGTCTCTGAGCATCGACACACTTCAACCCGTCGTACTCGCCCGAATTGATCAGGACGCCGTCTTCGGAAATGAACGGCAGATGCTCCGCACCGGTCTCGTCGTGGACTGGCTTTATCACCTGTCTGATCGGGATCGCGTATTTCTTCGCAAACTCAAAGTCGCGTTCGTCGTGCGCCGGAACGCTCATGATGGCGCCGGTGCCGTAGTCCATGAGAACGTAATTCGCCACCCAGATGGGAATGCGCTCGCCGTTGTAGGGATTGATGGCGTCCTTGCCGGTAGGAATGCCGTGCTTCTCGATCGCACCAAGATCGCCGGATTCCCTGGCCTTCTTCTGCTCGTCGAGCAGCGTGCCAACCTGGTTCTTGAGCGCCCCATCGACGGAGGTAAAGAAGGCGACCAGCGGATGCTCCGGCGCAAGCTGAAGACTGGTTGCGCCAAAGATGGTATCGACACGCGTGGTGAAGACGCGGATACGCTTTGCGTCAGGCGGCGGGGTGACGATAACTGGCTCTTCGGTGGTTCCGCCGACGATGTCGTCGGGCGCGAGGAAAAAATCGACCTCCGTGCCCTCGCTGCGCCCGATCCAGTTGCGCTGCATGGTGCGCACTTTTTCCGGCCACCCTTCCAGGGTTTCAAGGCCTTGGAGCAATTCCTCGGCGTAGGAAGTAATGCGTAGGAACCACTGTTCCAGATCGCGCTGTTCCACCTGGGTGTCTTCGTGCCGCCAGCAGCAGCCGTCCACCACCTGCTCGTTGGCCAGTACGGTGGCGCACTCCGGGCACCAGTTCACTTTGCTCTTCTTGCGGTAGACGAGCCCCTTTTCATACATGCGCAGGAAAAACCACTGATTCCAGCGGTAGTACTCGGGCAGGCACGTGGTGACTTCCGTGGCCCAGTCGTAGCCCAAGCCGAGGCGCAGCATCTGCCGCTTCATGGCGGCAATGTTGCCGAGCGTCCACTCGCGCGGCGGCATATTGTTTTTGAGCGCGGCATTCTCGGCGGGCAGGCCGAAGGCGTCCCAGCCCATGGGGTGCAGCACGTTATAGCCGCGCATCCACATCTGCCGCGCCAGCGCGTCGCCGATCGCGTAGTTGCGCACGTGTCCCATGTGCAGTTGACCGCTGGGATACGGCAGCATCTCGAGCACATAGTACTTGGGCTTATTGCTTGTCGCCGGCTCCGCGGCGTAGAGCCTGGGGTCCGCGGCCCAGCGCTCTTGCCATTTCTGTTCGATCGTTGCCGGGTCGTAACGCTGTTCTTTATCGTCGGCCATCACTTTTCAAGTGTAAACGGCGCGCAAGCCAGATCCACACGCGGGCGGCACAGCGGATGCTTGACTGAACGAAAGCACGCGGTGTATCATTTGTATGACAAAGTATACGAGGTGCTTCCATGCTGGCAGTCCGCATTCCAGAATCCCTTGAAAACCGGCTTGACAAGCTCGCAAAGCTGACCGGCCGGCCCAAGAGTTTCTATGTTCGTCTGGCTCTCTCGGCACACCTCGACGAGATTGAAGATACCTACACAGCGCTCTATCGGTTGGAGAATCCTGCCCGCCGCTGGACTTTGGATGAACTGGAACGAGGGCTTGACCAGCAAGGCTGAACATGACCCCTCCGGATTCACAGCAAGCCGGGCCATCGTGGACCGTCGAGTTCGATGATCGCGCACGTCGAGAGCTGCGAAAACTTGACGCCAAAGCTCAAAAGGACATCTTGCGCTATCTACGCCTGCATATTGCCGGATCGCCGGACCCGAGGCAGTTCGGCAAGCCGCTGCGGATGAACCTCGCCGGCCTATGGCGCTACCGAGTGGGAGATTACCGGCTCATTTGCCGCATCGAAGAGAATCGTCTCGTCGTTCTCATAATCAAGGTCGGACATCGCCGAGAAGTTTATGAAGATTGAACCAGGCTCTTGAGCACACGCACGTTGCGTTCCTCGTCCCCAGGTTCATCAACCGGCGTTTCAGCGATGAACGCGCAGTGAGCGAAACGTGGGTCGTTCAGCAACTGCCGAAACGGCTCAAGGCCCATAGTCCCCTGCCCGATGTGCTGATGGCGATCAAGCTTTGAACCCCGCGCGGCCTTGGCGTCGTTGCAGTGCCATACCCTGACAGCTTCGAAGGTGACGGTCGCGGCCGTCTGCTTCATAGTTTCCTCGTAGCCTTCGGCGCGGACGAGGTCGTAGCCGGAGACCCAGGTGTGGCAGGTGTCGAGGCAGACCGCCACCGGTGCGTGGTGTTTCAGCCGCGCCACCAACTCCGCCACTTGCTCAAAGCTACCGCCGAGCGAGAACTCCGCTCCGGCCGTGTTCTCGATGAGGATGTGAAACGGAGTTCCCTGCCACGCGAGGCCCTCGATGGCGCGCTCGATGGATTCCGCGGCGAGCTTCAGACCCTCGTCGCGCGTCAGGCCCTTCCACGAGCCCGGATGAAGGACGAGGTACTCGGCACCTAACTGGAGAGCGCGCTCGATCTCGCCGCGAAAGGCTTCGATGCTCTTTTCGCGCACTTCGTTTGATTGACTGCAAACGTTCACCAGATAACTTGTGTGAATGACAAGAGGTCCTACGTCGAGCTTGGCGCGCAACTCGCGCATGCGCTCAGCCTGCTTCGGATCGACTTTGGGCGCGCGCCACATGCGCGGGCTCGACGAGAAAATCTGGAAGGTGTTGGCGCCGATTTCTCTCGCGCGCTCGACAGCCTTGGAAGCTCCGCCTGCTGTTCCAAGATGCACGCCGATTCGCTTGGTCATGGGGACAGTCTACAAGGTGCCTTTTGACGATCTATTCGCCATATATTCGCTTCTCCCGTATAATCTCTCCATGGACTTTCAGCTCGTGACCAGTTACAAGCCGAGGGGCGATCAGCCGCGGGCGATCGACCAGATTATGGAGGGGCTTGCGGGCGGGGAGCAGCACCAGGTGCTCTTGGGCGTTACCGGATCGGGCAAGACGTTCACCATGGCGAAAGTGATCGAGCAGTCGAATCGGCCGGCGCTGATCCTGGCGCACAACAAGACCCTCGCGGCGCAGCTTTATCACGAGTTCAAGCAGTTCTTCCCATCGAACGCGGTCGAGTACTTTGTGAGCTACTACGACTACTACCAGCCGGAGGCCTACATTCCGGCGGGCGACCTCTACATCGAGAAGGAAGCCACGATCAACGAGGAGCTGGACAAGCTGCGGCTCTCGGCCACGCGGTCGCTGTTCGAGAGGCGCGACGCGATCATTGTTAGCTCGGTGAGCTGCATCTACGGCCTGGGATCGCCGGAGGCGTACTACGGCATGCTGCTGCTGCTCGAGAAGGGCCAGCACATCAGCCGCAAAGACATTACGCGGCGGCTGGTGGAGATTCTTTACGAGCGCAACGACACGGACTTCCGGCGCGGGACGTTTCGCGTGCGCGGCGACGTGATTGAGGTGTTCCCCACCTACGACGAGAGCGCGTATCGCATTGAGTTGTTCGGCGACGAGATTGAATCCCTGGCACAGATCGATCCTCTGTTCGGAACCGTGAAGCAGAAATACTCGCGGCTGCCGATTTATCCCAAGAGCCATTATGTCGTGCAGCCGGAGCGCAAGGCCGAAGCGATTGATTCGATCACCACAGAGCTGAACGAATGGGTGACATATCTGGAATCGGAGGGGCGCGCGGTGGAGGCGCAACGCGTGCACCAGAGGACGCGCTTCGACTTGGAAATGATCAAGTCGATGGGTTACTGCCACGGGATTGAGAACTATTCGCGGCACTTTAGCGGGCGGCTGCCGGGCGAGCCACCGCCGACGCTGCTCGACTACTTCCCGCGCGACTTTCTGCTTTTTGTCGATGAGAGCCACGCTACGATTCCGCAGGTTCACGGGATGTGGTACGGGGACCGCAGCCGCAAACAAAACCTTGTTGATTACGGGTTCCGGCTGCCGTCGGCTATGGACAATCGCCCATTGAAGTTCGAGGAGTTTGAGAACCGCGTGCACCAGACGGTATATGTTTCGGCAACGCCGGGGCCGTATGAATTGACCAAATCGGCCGGCGTGGTGGTGGAGCAGGTGATCCGGCCGACGGGCCTGGTGGATCCCGAGGTGGAGATTCGCCCGGTGAAAGGGCAGATTGACGATCTGCTGGCCGAGATCCGCGACCGGGCAAAGCGCAATGAGCGGGTGCTGGTGACGACGCTGACAAAGCGTATGGCCGAGGACTTGGCCGGCTATTACACCGAGGTTGGCGTGCGCTGCCGTTACATGCATTCCGAGATTGAAACTCTGGAGCGGGTGAAGCTGCTGGCTGGACTGCGCAAGGGTGAGTTCGACGTGCTGATCGGCATCAACCTGCTACGCGAAGGGCTCGACCTGCCGGAGGTTTCGCTGGTGGCGATTCTCGACGCCGATAAAGAGGGTTTTCTGCGCTCGGCGGGCTCGCTGATCCAAACCATGGGCCGGGCGGCGCGGCACGTCGAAGGCAGAGCCATCCTCTACGCCGATCGCATCACCGACTCCATGCGACGGGCGATGGACGAGACCGATCGCCGCCGCGTTATTCAGCGGGCCTACAACGAGGAGCATGGCATTACGCCGCAGTCGATTCTCAGCAAGGTGGATATGGGACTGGCGCACATTCTGAAGGCGGAGTACGGAGAGATTGACGTGGAGGAGACGGTGGGCGTGCCCGAATTCAACACCCAGGAAGAACTTGACGCCTATATTGCGAAGCTCGAGACCGAAATGCGCGAAGCGGCGAAGAAGTTCGAATTCGAGAAGGCTGCCCGGCTGCGCGACTCGATCAAGGAGTTGCGCGAGAAGGAATTTCTGTTTGGCTAGGGCTCTGGCCTCGTGATTCTGTAACGACCTTCGAGCGGTTGCGGGTCTGGAGACCCGCACTACAGCCGGTCAGGAGACCGGCGGTACGGTCGGGCGGGAACAGCACCTTAAAACCTACGGTGTCGAGAGCACTTCCACCAAATTGAAACCCTGGAACGACGGGTTGTCGTCATAGCGAATTCTGGCCTGGATCGTCGCGTTCGGCGAAAGCCTGCTGAGGCTGGACGGCGACGCGTTCCGGAAATACGACTTCAGCCGATCAAAACCATGGTCGTTACTCATCGCGCGAAGGACAACACTGATGGCGCGGCGCGGCCGCATGTCTGCCGGGTAATGGGGCAATTTGGCGCGGGGTATGCCGAGGTCCCTGCACTGTGCGCCGTTCGGGTTTGTGGTGCGGATGCAGTAATCGATTTTGAAGCATTCCTTCATCGTCCTGCCCATGCAGGTGCTCACGAGAGGCTCGGGCAACCAGACCAGAACAATACTGTCGCCTCCTCCAGAGAAGTCAGGCGCCTGCACGTACAGGGTCTGCTCCCGTTCACCCCCGTCCGACTGTCCGCCAGATGCTGCCGAAACCAGCGAGGGCGTCGCTGCGATCTCGAACGCCGCGGTGCATAGCAACCCGGCAACCAATGCTGAGACAATTCCGGCAACTGGTTTCATAGTTTTGCTATTGTGCCACAGGCATCGGGGATTTCTGTTCAGGTGACTAGCAGATTCTTTTCGCAGGTAACCAGGGGCTCCAATGCAGCATCTCATCTGCTAGCTAGTTGATAGAAGGGGCGCGTCGGAGCGGAGTTTAGGACGCGTCAGTCTGGGCCCATGACAAGCATCCTCCTCGTGGACGACGATCCGCTCCAGGCGTCCCTCATCCTCTCAGTCCTGGAGCAACGCTTCGGCGACGTTCGCAGAGTTACCGACGCCGCTGAAGCTCTTTGCCTGATCGAGCAGCAAGGGTTCGCAGACAATCTGCACCTGGTGATCTCGGGCCATCACCTGCCGAGGATGGGTGGGCCGCCATTTGTCAATGAATTGCGCAGCAGGGCGCCTGACTTGCCGATTCTGGTTTTAGGGGTGCTCGGCGAAACTCCCGCAGACTACGCAGAGGCGCATGTTTGCTTCCTCGCCAAGCCTTATACCGCGGCAAAAATGCTCAACCTTGCGCACTGGATGGTCGCCGACCCCAAAGCTGCTGTGGCGTGAGGGCGCTGCAGAAATAGTGCGGATGAGACAGCGAGTCTGCTAAAGAACTTCCCTCAGGGCCTGAAGGCCGCACTTGATTTACCTGCTTGCGGCACGAGTAAACTCGTGCCCTTTCAAAACACGGACATTTCCCGCGGCCTGTGAAGGCCTTATCTCCTGTCGGACCTCATTCCGATTCGTTCATGGTGTGAGCTAAATCACACTGCGACCCCCTATGATGGATAGAGAATAGCTAGGTCGGAGAGGTCTCCGGTTCCCCTCCCCTGCGTGCGTGCGAGAATCATTCTGGAGTCGTCAATTTTCGCGGAGTTCTTATGGCAGCCTTCGGAAGTCTCTGTCTTCTTATTGCGTTAGCTTTGGCCGCCTACAATCTTTTGGCGGGTGCGCTGGCCTTGCGGCTGATCGCGACGGGGCAACCGACGCGGATTTCGCCTGAGCGGCTGGCCGACACTGCGCGCCGGGCTGGAATTGCCGGATTTGTGGCAGTGACCGGGGCGGCTTTCGCCCTGATTTGGTCGGTGTTCACCAACGATTTTTCGATCACTTACATCCTTGAGCATTCCAACCGGGCATTGCCGATTCCCTACAAGTTCGCGGCGCTTTGGAGCGGCCAGGAAGGTTCGCTGCTGCTTTGGGCGTGGCTGCTGGGGATCTATGGCTTTGTTTTGCGGCTGCGGCATAAAACCGATGTGAAGCTTTACGCTTACGCGGGAACGATTCTGTCCGGCGTACAGGTGTTCTTCCTGGCAGTGCTGGTGTTTGCGGCGCCGCCGTTTGCGCTGCTCCCGGGCTTTACTGCCGGAGGCGCGGTTCCTGCGGACGGCAACGGGCTCAATCCCCTGCTCCAGTATCCGGAGATGGTGATTCACCCGCCGATGCTTTACCTGGGCTATGTGGGTTTCTCGGTTCCCTTCGCTTTTGCGCTGGGCGCGCTCATGATGCGCTATCCCGGCGAAAAGTGGATCAAGATCACGCGCACCTGGACCATGGTGACCTGGCTGTTCCTGACCTGCGGCATTTTCCTGGGCATGCACTGGGCCTACGCGGTACTGGGCTGGGGCGGCTATTGGGGCTGGGATCCGGTAGAGAATGCGAGCTTCATGCCGTGGCTGACCGGAACTGCTTTTCTGCACTCCGTAATGATGCAAGAGCGCAAGGGCATGATGAAGAGCTGGAATGTGTGGCTGATTTTTTCCACGTTTCTGCTTACGCTGCTGGGAACGCTGCTGACCCGCGCAGGGCTGGTGAGCTCGGTGCACGCGTTTGCGCAATCGTCGATCGGCACGTGGTTTGTTGTCTTCATGTGCATCGTGCTGGCGGTGTGCATTTTCACGTATGTTTTGCAGCGCAGCCATTTGAAGACCGAGCACCAGATGGAATCGCTGGTGAGTCGCGAATCGAGTTTCCTGTTCAACAACCTGATGCTGCTGACGGCCTGCTTCGTGATTTTGTGGGGCACGCTGTTTCCGATTCTGTCGGAATATGTGCAGGGCACCAAGGTGACGGTGGGCGCGCCGTTTTATAACGCCGTGGCCGTGCCGATCGGACTCTTTCTGCTGTTTCTGACCGGCGTTGGGCCGTTGTTGCCGTGGCGTGCGACGTCGCTCAAGGCCATCAAGCGGAATTTTGTGCTGCCGTCGATTGCGCTGTGGGCCACGGTGATTGTCTGTCTTGTGGCCGGCGCCTATCCGTGGCAGGGCGGCGCATTCGATCAGGGACATTTTTATGCCATCGTGGCATTCGCGTTGTCGGCGGCAGTACTGACGGCGATCTTGTCGGAGTTCTTCCGCGGCGCTGCGGTAATCTCCCGGCAGACGGGGCGCAATCTTTTTGCAGCGCTTTATCTGCTGACGCGGCGCAATACGCGAAGGTACGGCGGCTACCTGGTGCACATCGGCGTTGTCGTTGTCGTGATCGGACTGGCGGGCGCCGCCTTCAATCGCAATGCTGAAAAAGAAATGGCCTTCCACGACCAGCTCAGCATCGGGCCTTACACATTGGTGCAGGTGGGCTCGAGCCAGGATGCCAATCCCGATTTTGATTCGGATTACGCGGTGCTGGATGTGTACAAAGGCGGCAAAAGAGTTTTCCAGATGACGCCAGAGCAGCGCTTCTACCACCTGGGCGAAGGCGTGCAGCCGCAAACCATGGTGGCGATTCATTCCACTCCGGAATGGGATCTTTACGTGGTCTTCGAGGGCATCAATCAGGACACGAATCAGCCCATCATCAAAGCGTTTCTGAATCCGCTGGTGGGTTGGATCTGGTTTGGCCTGGCGGTGATCGTGGCGGGCACGTTCATCGCGCTGGTGCCCAGCCTGACGCCGGCAACGGCGTCGCTCCGCGTGCCGGCTGCTCAAGCCACGCCGATCGCGCCGGTTTTGAAGGGAGGCGCCTAAATGCTTGCCCGATCAGGGACGAAGAAGAACAACCGCAGATCCTTCGACTCGTTCTGCGCGGGCGCGCAGAACTTCGCTCAGGATGACAAGCTGAAGGGTGGGCGCTGGCTGAAGGCTGCGGAAGCAGCGGTGCTGGCCGTGGCGATCTGCTTTTCGCTGGGCGCTTCTGCTCCTACCGCACGAGTGAATACCCTGAGCCACCATCTGATGTGCCAGTGCGGGTGTGCGCAAGTGCTTGGAGAATGCGATCACGTTGGATGTCCCGACCGCGACAAGGAGCTGGGGGAATTGTCTGCTGCCATTCAATCGGGACTTGGCGATCAGCAGATTCTGGATGCATTTGCGGCAAAATACGGCGAAACCGTGCTGGCCGCGCCACGTACTAGCGGCTTCGACCTGGTGGCATGGATTGCGCCCTTTGCGGTGCTTGCAGCGGCGCTGCTGGGAACGATTCTGCTCATTCGGCGCTGGGGCGGGCTAGGGAGAAAGACGCAGACTGCGACGGCGGGAGAGCCGGCCTCGGGCGATCTCACGGAAATTGGGCCGGCAGAGCAAGAGCGTATGGAACGCATTCGCCGGGAAACTGGCGGCGACGGAGGATTCTGAGCGATGACGGATACCGAGGGATTGATTGCGGGGGTAATGCTTCTGTTTGCTCTCTTTCTCTACACCTTCTGGCCAGAGAATGCATTCGCCAGCCAGAAAGAGAAGACGCGGCTGGACTATTTATTGGAGCGCAAGGAGCAGCTTTACGAGAACCTGCGCGACCTGACCTTCGAATTTCGCGCCGGCAAATATCCCGAGGAAGATTTTCAGGCCCAGCGTGCGCTTCTTGAACACGAGACCGCACAACTGCTCGCGGAAATTGACCTTTTGCAGAGCTGAAAGCTGAAAATGACAAGCGTTTTGAAAGGGCACGGCTTCAGCCGTGCCGAAAAGGTGCAAGAAAGCGTGGCTTTAGCCGCTGAGGGAATGTGAGTTGATCTAGAGAGGTCCCTCAGGGGCTAAAGCCCGAAGGATTTGCGTTGGCAGACGGCACGGCTGAAGCCGTGCCCTTTCAAAGCATCAATTCACTCGGTCTATCAAGGCATCCATTGACTCGGACTAGAGGTTCTTGATTCAACTCGCCGTCGCGCGATGGAACAAAGGAACGGTTTGACCAATATGAAATTTGCTTTTCGTACTCTTGCATTGAG
Source organism: Occallatibacter sp. (assembly GCA_031296305.1). Classification (GTDB taxonomy): domain Bacteria; phylum Acidobacteriota; class Terriglobia; order Terriglobales; family Acidobacteriaceae; genus Telmatobacter. The sequence continues at coordinate 32,282 of JARLFZ010000038.1, forward strand.
TTTTTTATTTGCCGGCGCGCTGGCGCAGGCCGCAACTGTGACCGGAACCGTGACCGACAAGACTACCGGCAAGCCTGCCGCGGGCGATACAGTTGTGCTGGTCGAGCCCATGTCGGGCATGAGCGAAGTGGGTCACGCGACCACCGACGCGCAGGGCCATTACACGTTGAATTTGCCTGGCAGCAATCCCTACCTGATCCGCGTGACGCACCAGGGGGCCGAATATTTCGCTGACGTGCCGCGGGGTGGCGGAACGGACGATGTCGCGGTTTACGATGTGGCGGCCAAGGTTCAGGGAGTTTCCATCGACTCCGACATTCTGGAGATCGAGGCACAGAACGGACAGCTCAGCGTGGACGAGCGCTTCTTTGTGCACAACACCAGCAGCCCTGCGATGACGCAATCCAGCGCGAAAACTTTTGAGATTATTTTGCCGGCCGATGCGGTGCTTGGAGACGTGGCTGCGCAGAGACCCGGCGGCCTGCCGACAAACGCCAAGCTCGTTCCCGACGGCGGCAAGGGACACTACGCGTTCAATGTTCCAATCCAGCCCGACCAGGGCGACAAGGACACACTCTTTCAAGTCAGCTACACGCTTCCCTACTCGAGCGGCAAATACGATTTCCATGAGCAGGTAACGATGGCGGCGGATAACTTTGCGGTTCTGATGCCCAAGAGCATGTCATTGGCCGGCGGGTCAGGCGCAAGCTTCCAATCGATTCAGGCAGACCCTGGCGTTCAAACCCTTCTCATGAAGCACGTAGAAGCGGGCAAGACCATCAATTTTTCGATATCTGGAACGGGAGCGATACCGCGCGAAGAACAGAATGGGCAAGGCGATAACGGTCAGGGAGGCGCGCCCCAGGCCGGTCAGCCCGGAGGCGGAATCGCGCCGCCCATCAACACACCTGATCCGCTGTCGAAGTACAAATGGTGGATTCTTGGCGGGCTGGCATTGCTGATGGCGGCGGTTGCGGCATTCCTGCTGCGCAAGCCGGCGGAGGGCGGTATTGGAGTACCTGCAGCGGCAGCGGTACCCCTGATCCCTGCGGCTCACACGACGCCGGCCACGCCTGCTGGCAAGAATGCCGCGTTGCTGAACGTGCTTAAAGAGGAACTGTTCGCGCTGGAGAGCGAGCGCATCGCGGGCACACTGCCTGCGGAGGAGTATGCCGAGCAGAAGGCGGCGCTGGAAATAGTGCTGAAGCGGGCGCTGAAAAAGACAGTGATTAGTGGTTGGTGACTCGTGACTAGTGTGAGTGTGTCTGTCCGGCGCACTCCCACTCACACTCCACATTCGTACCTCTTCCCTTGTATCCTTCCTCAATGAAGACTTTGCTTCGTACGCTTCTTTCATTCGCTCTCATCGTCTGGATTGGGGCGGAGATCTTTTTCCCTATCGTCGCCGCCATCACATTTAATACCCTGCGCCCCGATACCCATACCGCCGGCACCATAGTGGGCCAATTGCTGCGCATCCTGCACGGCATGGGGCTGGTGGCGGGAGTGGTCGCGCTGGCGGTGCTGGCGCTGGCTCCGGCGTGGGGCATCTACAAGCCGCGCGCCGTGCTGGCGCCCATGGTGCTGCTGGTTGTGATGATCGCCGCCACCGTCTACTCGCAATTCGGCATTATTCCCGCGATGGATCGCGACCGCAGTGCCGCGGGCGGCGCGATCGAAACCACGGACATCACGAATCCCACGACCATTCACTTCAACAAGCTGCATCAACGCAGCGTGGTTGTGGAGGAGACGGTTTTGCTGCTGGGGCTGGCGGCGGTGGTGTTGGTGGCGTGGGCGGAAGGGCGACGCTCCTAGTGCTGTGACCGCGTAAATTCGTAATGATCCTTCGGCGAGTGCGGGTCTGGAGACCCGCACGACAGCCGGTCTGGAGACCGGCGCTACA
>JARLFZ010000003.1 GCA_031296305.1 Occallatibacter sp.
GCACATTCCGCTGTCGCCTGAAGCGCAGATTGAAGCCAGCGTGCTGATGCTCGCCTCGCACAACATTCTGTCGCCCGCGTCGGGCCAGCCAATCACCGTGCCGACCCAGGATATGGTTCTTGGTCTCTATTACCTGACCAAGGCCAAGAAGGGCGGCAAGGGCGAGGGCCGCGTGTTCTCGAACACGGAAGAAATCCTGATGGCGCTCGAGGCCGGTGAAGTTGAGACGCTTACACCGATCCGTCTGCGCTACTCCGGCAAAGTGCTCGACATGACCACCGCCTACGACGATCAGGACATCACGCATACCGATCCCGTGGACTTCGGCAAGGAGTATCTCTCCACGACCGTCGGCCGCGTGATCCTCAACGACGCGCTTCCTCCGGGCATGCCGTTCATCAACGGCCTGCTCAAGAAGAAGGGCATCGGGCAGCTGGTGAACTATTGCAACCAGAACCTTGGCCTCGAAGTCACGGTGGGCATGCTGGACCGCATCAAGTCGCTGGGCTTTAACTACGCCACGCGCTCCGGTCTTTCCGTGGGCCTTGACGACATGGTCATTCCGGCCAGCAAGTACTCCGTCGTCGACGAAGCCGACAAGAAGGTGATCGAAGTCCAGAAGCAGTACATGGACGGCGCCATCACCAACGGCGAGCGTTCCAACAAGGTCATCCAGATGTGGTCGTTGGTCACCGATCAGGTCGCCGACGAGATGTTCTCCAACATGAAACGGGCCGATGACGACGGCGCCATGAACCCCATCTACATCATGGCCGACTCCGGCGCCCGTGGTTCGAAGCAGCAGATTCGCCAGTTGAGCGGTATGCGCGGACTGATGGCCAAGCCTTCGGGCGAAGTCATTGAAACGCCCATCACCTCCAACTTCCGCGAAGGCCTCACCGTGCTCGAGTACTTCATCTCCACGCACGGCGCGCGCAAGGGCCTGGCCGATACGGCGCTCAAGACCGCCGACTCTGGCTATCTCACCCGCCGCCTTGTCGACGTGGCGCAGGACGTGATCGTCACCGAGAACCATTGCGGCACGCTCGCAGGCATCTACCTCGGATCGATCGTGGAGTCCGGCGAGATCATCGAGCCGCTGCGCGACCGCATCATCGGCCGCGTTTCGCTCGAGCGCATCAAGGACTACGACGGCAACGTGGTGGTCGAAGTCAACCAGGCCATCGACGAAGACATTGCCTCGGCGATTCAGGGCGCGGGCGTGGAGAAGGTGAAGATCCGCTCCGTGCTTACTTGCGAGTCGCGCCGCGGCGTCTGCGCATTGTGCTACGGCCGCAACCTCGGCTCCGGCCGCATGGTCGAGCTCGGCGAAACCTGCGGCGTCATTGCCGCGCAGTCCATTGGCGAGCCGGGCACGCAGCTCACCATGCGTACCTTCCACGTCGGCGGCACCGCCAGCCGCGTGCAGGACCGCTCGCGCCTGGACGCCAAGAACAACGGCTACGTGCGCTTCATCAACCTGAACACCGTCGAAAGCAAGGAAGGCGAACTGGTCGCCATGAATCGCTCTGGTTCGGTGGCTATCGTGGACGAACGCGGCCGCGAAAAAGAGCGCTACCAGGTGGTCTACGGCGCGCGCCTTCGCGTCAAGGATGGCTCCGCCGTCAAGCTGGGCGAAGTGCTCGCCGAATGGGATCCTTACACCTACGCCATTCTCACCGAGATCGGCGGCGCGGTGCAGTACAAGGACCTGCAGGAAGGCATCACGCTCAACGAAGAAGTGGACGAAGTCACCGGCCTTTCGCGCTGGGTGGTTGCGGACTCGCCCGATGAAAAGCGGCAGCCGGCCCTCGCTGTCAAGAACGCCAAGGGACACAAGCGCTATCTGCTGCCCCGCGGCGCTCACCTCATGGTGCAGGACGGCGACGAAGTAGGTCCGGGCGATGTGCTTGCGAAGATTCCCAAGGAGTCGACGCGCACCAAGGACATCACCGGCGGTCTGCCCCGTGTGGTCGAGCTGTTCGAAGCCCGCAAGCCGCGCGAAACCGCCATCATTTCCGAAATCGACGGTGTCGTTCGCTTCGGTGAAGTCAGCAAGGGTCAGCGCAAGATCTACATCACGGCCGACAACGGCGACGAGAAGGAATACTCGGTGCCGCGCGGCATTCACGTCAATGTACAGGAAGGTGAACGCCTGCGCGCCGGCGATCCTCTGATGGACGGCCCCTTGAACCCGCACGACATTCTTGCCGTGCTCGGCGAAAAGGAACTGCAGGCTTACCTGGTGAACGAAATCCAGGAAGTTTACCGCCTGCAGGGCGTGGCCATCAGCGACAAGCACATCGAAGTCATCGTGCGGCAGATGCTCAGGTGGGTACGCATCGACGAAGTGGGCGATACGGGCTTCCTGCTCGAGCAGCAGGTGGATCGTTTCCGCTTCCGCGAAGAGAACGAGAAGGTGTTGCAGAACGGAGGCCGTCCGGCCATCGGGCGTCCGCTGCTCCTCGGCATCACCAAAGCCTCGCTCTCTACTGACAGCTTCATCTCCGCGGCCAGCTTCCAGGAGACGACCCGCGTACTCACTGAAGCCAGCATCAACGGCGCCATCGACAACCTGCGCGGCCTCAAGGAGAACGTGATCGTCGGGCGTTTGATCCCGGCGGGCACGGGCCTCGAGTACTACCGCAACGTCCAGCTCTCACCGGAGCTCGAGGAAGCGGCGGCGAAGGTGCAGCAGGAAGTGACGGCCGAAATCGAAGCCGCCGAACGCGAGCTCGAGCTGATGCGTCAGGAAGGCGAAGCCGAAGAGATGGCTGCCGAGTAGGACAGTCCGTCCAGGCAGCGTTCTTTGAAGTCTCAACCAACGAATCAATCAACGAGGCCCGGCCAAAACAGGCTGTTACGAAACGGGCGACTGACGTAGACGAAAAGCGGTGTTCCGGTTGGCCGGACATCGCTTTTTGTTTTGGAGGAGGGTGTTTTCCGAGCAAGATCGGATCGGTTAAGTGGAGCGTCTGCAGATAGGGGTATTCAGCAAGCCAGCGCCGCGGCCAGCTTGTGACCTCCGACAACATTGATCATGCGTTTCAGGTTGTAGGCCATGGTTGCCAGGCCGATCTCGGTTTGTGCTCCTCCAAGTCCCCGCAGCAGGAATCGCGGGTTTCCGAAGATGCGATATTTGAGGGTTGCGAAGGGGTGTTCTACGATGCATCGTCGTAGCCGCATGGCCTCAGGCGTGGCTCGTTGTTGCATGCGCGTGAGCGCTCCTTCATGCAGGTGGCGGGTAATCCAGCGACGCGATGCGGTAGTGCAATCGGTCCTGATCGCACAGGCTTGGCATATTTCGGCTTCGGCGGCATACATTATGCAGCGGTCTCTGCGCGACAGTTGTATGCGTACCAGCGTCTCGCCATTGGGACAGCGGAAGGTGTCCGTTTTCTCGTCGTAATGGAACCGGCTGCGGTCGAACAGTGTGCCATCGCCCTTGTTGTTGACGGAGCGGTTGGCTGGCACGTGTGGCACGATGCCTTGTTGCTCGCATCGTTCGGCTTGCTCGCCGTTGGAATAACCGGCGTCGGCAACCACGTGGAGAGAGTCAGGTGCGCCTACCGCCAGGCTGGCCGCTTCGGCCATGGGCAGCAGGCTGCGGTTATCGGTCGCCTGCGTGGTCACCTGCTGGGCCACGATCAGCGCATGTTCGGCATCCACAGCGGTCTGCACGTTATAGGCAGGAGTAGGCACATGGCCATGGCCTACGCGCATCAAGTGCGCCTCCGGCTCCGGATGCCTGTTCAGCTTCTCCAGTGCCGTCGCCACCGCGGCCGGATCAATGACCATTTCATCCTGTTCGTCGGCCTGCTCCAACTGTTCCAGATAACGCTTCACTGCCTCGCGCTCGTGCACACCGCGAGCGCTGCTGGCGGCCTGGAACTTGGAACCATCGATGGCTATCCACTCACCCCGTACCAGGCCCACCGAGCGCGCAAAGCCAACCAGCGCGACCCCCGCCTCGTTAACCGCTTCACGATGCATGCGCCGGAATTCGGCGATGCTCTTGTAATCGGGAGCCAGACGGCCCAGCAACCACATCACTTCCACGTTGCGCCTGCACTCGGCTTCCAAACGCCGTGAGGAGCGGATCTGCTGCAGGTAGCCGTAGAGATAAAGCTTCAAAAGATCGCGCGGATCGTAACCAGGCCGTCCCGTTTCCGCCGGCTCGGAACGCTCGAACCCGAGTTCGCTCATCTCCAGCCGCGCAACGAAAGCGTCGATCACCCGACAGACGTGATCGCCCGGGACAAGATCGTCCAGCACCACAGGAAACAATGTGCCTTGGGTTCGTCCCTCACCTTGAATGAAACCCATGAAAAATGCCCTCGCTCACCACGAGGGCATTTTCCCATGATTTCCCCGGTTCATTCAGACTTTCGTAACAGCCTGCAAAAGCCGGGCCTTTTCTTTTCTTCTCCGTGCATATTTCCTGGTGCGTGCAACGCTCCCCGGCCATGGCGTGCAAATTTAGCGAACCGAACCGCCCGCGCGCGGGTCCAATGATAATAGATGGCGAAAAACCGCCCGAACTCTTTGAGGGCTGCAAGGCGCAAACCAAGGAAGGCACAAGATGATACAAGGAATCATTGGTCGAAGGAATTCTGCAAAGGCGAGAGCAGCGCTTCTGGTCCTCGTTCTAGGATTGGTCGCCGGCTGCAGTCAGCATGCGGCCGCGGCTGGGCGCAGCGATCAGCGGATCGCAAACGACATCCAGGCGAAAATTGTTGGCGATCAGGCGATTGTCGGCCAGAACATCCAGGTGAATGTTGCCGACGGTGTGGCCACTTTGACAGGAACCGTCACCGACCCAGCTTCCCGGATGCTTGCCGACTACGACAGCGGAACGATTCCGGGCGTTAAGACGGTGGTCAACAATCTTGCGGTAGAGCCCACGCAGCCAGCGCCCACCCCGGCGTTGCAGACCACAAAACCGGCGCCGGCTCCCGTTACGCCGCGGTGGTTCGCCCAGGAAACCTCGCCGGTGCGCGTCGACACGAACGAGGAACGGGCTCAGGCTGCTCCGCCGCCAACCCCCGCAGTTTCACAAGCAACGGCCCAGCCTGAGCCGTCATCGCCTCCACCGCCTCCGTCTCCGCCCAAGCCTGTGGTCAAGACCGTGACTCTCCCCGCCGGAACCATCATTCCGGTCAGAATTACCGAAGAGTTGAGCAGTAAGTCTGCCGAGCCGAACGACGTGTTTCATGGTTCGATTGCCGGCAATGTCGAATTTTTGGGAGTGGTTACCATTCCCGAGGGATCATTCGTGATCGGACGCGTGGTGGATGCCCGGGACGCGGCCCATTTCAAAGGCAGTGCGCTGTTGAGTCTCGAACTCAGGGAAGTCACGGTGCGCGGCGAAAAGAAGGAGCTGGTCACCGAAAACTACACCAGGCAAGGCGAGGGACGGGGCAAGAACACCTTGGAGAAAACCGGCGGCGGAGCAGCGTTCGGATCGATCATCGGCGCCATTGCCGGCGGAGGTAAAGGAGCGGCTTTGGGCGGACTGGCGGGCGCCGCGGCGGGTACCGGCGTGAACGCTGTCACACGCGGGCAGCAAGTCGTCATCCCTTCGGAAACACTGATCGAATTCCGCTTGGAGACGGACATGACTTTCAAGGTGACGATTCCCCCGCCGGGGAGCGCGCCAGCCAATGAATCCACTGAGCCGGTACTTCAGCGCCGCTGAGGACCATCTCCCGCGAAGAAAAAGTCTCCGTGACCGGTTGTCGGGTTGGACGACCCAGGAGAAAACGCGGTGAATAGGCGGAGGCCCGGTCGAAAGCCGGGCCGCCTTTCATGCGCACCGCATGGAAGCGAGATGGTCAGCCGCGTCGCCGGACGCGTTGCGAACGCTGCTCTTTCGGGATTGCTTGGCCACATACATCGCGGCATCGGCGGTGCTCAACAGTCCGTCCCTGTTGGTTGCATTTTCGGGATAAAGAGCGATGCCCACGCTCGCCGAACCATAAATTTGCCCTCCCTCCACTGCAAAGGACTCGTCGAAGCAACGCTCCAGCCGTCCCGCAATCTCTTCCACCTCTGTACGGTTGCGCACTGACTGCACGATCACGGCGAATTCATCGCCGCCCAGGCGCGCGAGCATGTCACCGGGGCGTAGCTGTCGTTTCATGCGCTGCGCTACCTCTTGCAGGTACACATCTCCGGCCTGGTGGCCGTACTGATCGTTGATCTCCTTGAAGCGGTCCAGATCGATAAAGACAAAGCCAAAAACCTGGCCGCTGGTGTGGGCTTCATGAATAAGCGTCTCCATTTGTTTTTCGAGTGAAAACCGGTTGGGGATGTCAGTAAGCAGGTCGAACTCCGAGCGGTAGACAAGAGCTTGATAGAGGCTCGACGTTTCGATGGCCAGCTTGGCCAGTCCGGTTCCCAGTGCGAGAGCCGCAGACTCGTCCGGGCTGGACTTGACGAAGCGCGGAATTGCCGCGAAGAGCGTGCCCAGCAAAACCCCCGACCGGCCGCGGATTTCCTTGAGGACAATGCGCTGCGAGGCGATGATGGCTGGACGCTGACCAAAGGACGGGCCGTCTTTGATCTCGCACCAGGAGGCAGCGCCACGCAGCTGGAAAGAAACCAGGCCGGTGATTTGTTCAATGATTCCTTTCAGGGGGCGGGAACCGTTAAGGTCTTCGAGGACCAGGCTGCGCCGCCGCTCCAGATAAGCGAGGGCTGTGGTTTCGTGGCGCCGTTTCCGTTCCAGATACCAACTCCTGGCGCCCACCGCGAATACGGCGCCGAGCAGGATGGCCGCAAGGATGATGAGATTGCGCACGTTGAGTGGCGTGGGTCTGGCGATTACCTGGATGTCGGAAAAAGAGCGCAGCAGTATATTGAACGGCGCCTCGTTGTTGAAGGGGTCGCCGTTGAGCGGCACGCAGATTCCGGTGACCTTGATAGTCGATCCCAGAGGGACCTCGAGCATAGGCGGGGGCGAAGTGGGCGGGGGAGGATGACCGTAGACAGCTGTAAAAAGACGTCCATCGGCGACCAGGACGTATTCGTCCTGCGCAGCTTCTCGGACCTCAGCCACGACATTGCCTTCGATAGATTCGAGATCGTATTGGCGTCCGCCGAGCTTGCTCCTGCCCCAGAATGCCAGTTGGTGCCAGGTGGCAGGTTGCGGCGGAATCGGCGCCTGCACGTGACTATCCTGAATCTCGGCATGATTCAGAAGCAGGTGGCCGTCATGGGTTTCAGGGAACCCGGTTGCGTCGGCAATGTCCCCGACCTGTAACGGTTCAATGGACCGGGTGGATACCCAGAGACTTTTGTCACCGCTCTGGAGGACGACGGCTTCGCCGGGCCTGTACCAGGTGATGGTGCCATGAACCCGTAGCCTGATGGAGAGATCTTGAACATCGTAGCCGGCGATGATGCCGTCGAGAGGCGTCGGCGGAAGGGACCACGGGCTTTCGTCGGCGCGGTGGAGAACCTTGATATCGGCGAGGCTGGAGACCTTGATCTTGGCTCCGATCTGCTGCATTTTGCCGTCGAAGATTCTTCCCGCGGCGCCCGAGACCTCGACCTCCGCGTCGAGCAGGCTTTTGAGCGCGTTCGCGTCGCTGCTTTCAACCTCCAGGTCGATATAGCCGCCCTCGATAAGCAACTGCAGCCGGGCTTTCGGCGCTATCGGGCTGGAAATCAGATCGGCGGCGCGGATGATACCGTGAACGCGTATAAACCTGCAATTGATCTTTGTGCCGACCAGATCTTCGAAGGTGGCCGGAAATGGCTTGGGCAGCGCGCCGTGCCCGAGCAAGGTAACTTTGTTGCTCGCCACAAGGGGCAGAAAACTTGGTTGCGTTGTTCCTTCCACCAGGATGCGATCGCCGGGGACCAGCACCGCATCTTTCGTCAACACCACATAGATGGCCACGTCCCCGTCCTGCACATCGAGGCCATTGATATTGCGCGCGTAGTAGGTAACGGTGGCTTCAAACGACACGGGGAGATGTTGGCTGGCCTGAGCATTGGAGAGCGCGGCCACTGCGCGCAGCGTCGCCAATGGGGCAGAATCTGTGGCCCCGACTGGCAGAGCGCAGACGGGAAGCACGGCGAAGAGGAATATCAGTCTCTTCATGGGCACGACTCAAGAGGGCAGATGCAGGGACATCCGCTTCTCCGTGCTTATCGGCAGATAACAGCCAAATATTTAACTGGTTGCAATAGAAAGGGCCTGCAGTGGCTGAGCGTTGCCCGTAATGCGGGGCCTTCTACGCTATTCTTCTTCAAGCGCAGCTCTCCTGGAGGGCGTGCGAGGTTCAACATTTCTTGAGAGAATCGCCACTTGGAAGGCGAGGCTTCGGGGCACATCGAATGGAGAAATGCTTTACGAGCGATCTTTATTTACAAGATCGTCCTGGTCCAGAGCTTCTCCCTCCCGGTTCCTGCCCAATCGCGTGTACTTGGCGACATACATCGAGGCGTCGGCCGCGCTCAGCAGGGTTTCTACCGTTTCGGCATCCTCGGGGTACAGAGCGATGCCCACGCTGGCCGAGCCGTGGATGACGCATTCGTCTTTTACAAAAGGTTCGCGGAAACAGAATTCCAACCGCGATGCGATCTCTTCCACTTCGTCGCGGCTGTGCACGATTGGAACCAGCACCGAGAACTCGTCTCCGCCCAACCGCGCCAGCGTATCGCCTGGACGCAGTTGCCGTTTCATGCGCTGCGCCACTTCCTGAAGATAAAAATCTCCCACCAGGTGCCCGTGCACATCGTTCACGCGCTTGAACTGGTTGAGGTCGATATAGATCAAGCCGAAGACGCTGGCAGATTGGCGTGCGGCCTGAATCATTGCTGCCAGCTTTTTCTCCATGACGAAGCGATTCTGCACGTCGGTAAGCAGATCGAACTCCGAGCGGTACACCAGGTCTGTGTAGATATGCGAAGTTTCGATCGCCAGGGTAGCCAGCGCCGCCGCCAGTGCCAGGGCCTCCTGCTCTGCGGCACAAGGCTTGGTGCGCGAGTCGAAGGCGGCGAACAACGAGCCCAGCGGCGGTCCCGAGCGAGATGGAATGGGATGTTCCGCAATCCGCAAAGAAGCAGCGGTGAGCCGCGATGGCCGGTTGCCCAGCGTGGCGCCTTCGGCAACATGGCACCAGCAGGCGGCCCCATTCAGCCGCACTGAAACCAGCTCGGTGATCCTCTCCAGAATCCCGGCCAGCGGCCTGGCTTGGTTGATGTCCTCCAGGATGCGCGCACGGCGTTGTTCCAGGTACGCCAGAGAGACAATGTTGCGCCGGTTCTTGTACCCAATGAGCCACCCACGCGTGCCCAACGCAAGCACGATCGCAAGCAGAAGGCCGACAATCAGCCAGAGATGGTGCAAATCCAGCCAGGGCGGCTGGGCGATGATCTGGATGTCGTCAACGCCACGCATCAGGATAGTGAAGGGCACTTCGCCATTGAATGGATTGGCATCGGTGAGCATGCAGATGCCGGTGACACGCACGCGCGCGCCCGGCGCAATGCTCGGCATCGGGGCAAGCGGAGCCAGTTGCAACCTTAGAGGATGGCGAATGATGGCGGAAAACAGGTGGCCGTCTGAATTGAGAACATACTCATCCTGCGTGGCCTGCCGCACCTCGGTCACGACCTGGCCTTCAACCGAAACCAGGTCGAAGGCGCGGCTGTGGCCCTCGTTCCCGCCCAGGGCCAGCTCGCGCCACGTGAACAACGAAGGCACGACCGGCGCCTGGATTGAGCTATCCTGAACCTCGCTGCGAGTCAAGGTCAGGAAACCATTTTGCACGTCCGGGAACCCGATCGCGCTAGCTCGATCGCCAATCCTCAGCGGGCTGTACGATTGGGTCGCAATCCATAGGCTCTTTGCGCCATCCTGGAGCACCAGCGCCGTACCCGGCTCATAGTAAGTAATGGTGCCCTGGACGCGCAGCCGTTCTGAGTTATTGGCTGTCTGGTAGCCGGTGATGATGCGATCCATCGGCGTAACCGGCAGCGACCAGGGATCGGAGCTGGCATGCTTCAGAATCTTCACGCCATCCAGCGACTGAATATGAAACAGGATCCCGGTCTGCTGCATCTTGTTGTCGAATTCGCCGGAAACTGTACCCGTGATCTGAACTTCGGAGTCGAGCAAGTCTTTAAGGGCGTTTTGATCGTCGCTGTCAACGTTCGCATCCGCTGGCGCGCCATTGACGCTCAAGCGTAGGAAAGTCGCCGAAGTAGGAGAGCGGCTGTCGGGTATGAGATCCGCAGACAGAACAAAGGCGTGAACAGTGACGAACTGGCAGTCGGTGTCGCCTCGGATCATCTCTGCGAAGCTGGGATGCGCGGGTTCGGGCAATGCGACCTGGCCTAAGCGCACGATGTCGCTGCCTTCGACATAAGGCCGGAAGCTATCGCGCATCGTTCCCGTTACCCGGATGCGATCGCCGGGAATCAGCTTGAGGCTCGTCTTGGCGTGGACATAAATCGCGTCGCCGCCATCTTGCACAAAGGTGTCCCCGTTGTACTCGCGGGAATAGGTGACGGTCGCCTCGAAGCTCACCGGCAAGTGTTTGCTGGCTTCAGCGTTGCTGAGCGTGGCCGCGGCATGAAGAGTGGTTAACGGCGCAGCTTGAGCTACCCCCGCAGCCGCAACGCATGCGAAGGCCATAGCTACCGCGGCAACAAGCAGTTTCTTCAAGTTGAACGCGCGCCCCTTACTGTGATTTCGCCGCTCCTGCGATGTAAATTCACCGTTCTCCGCCGCCCCCACAATCTTTAGTGCCGGTAGCGCGGTGGTGGGATGCGACGGGGAACAACGCGGGGATATTGCCTTTGGACCATGTTAGTCGTGCCGAAGACTTTGGAAATAGCACTTTTGGTACCTTGACTTGTGGTCGTTTGGAGGCATTCCTTTTTCCCGTTATAGTCTTTGATGGCAATAATATCCGCGACGAAAATGGCCACTCGCCCCACTCCGCCTTGAGCGCCCCGAAGAACCCCCGGAATTATCCCCTTTAGACCCATGGAAAAGTGCGTCTGCCCGTGGCTCTACACTAACAATAGGCCGCGTGGAGTGCGGATGCGGCGATCGAACAGGAAAATGGCAAAAAAACTTCGCGTGGGTATTCTTTTTGGCGGGCGCAGCGGCGAGCATGAGGTCTCTCTGCTGTCTGCCGCGTCGGTTCTCGGGGCCATCGATCGCAACAAGTTCGACGTAACCCCCATCGGCATCACCCGGGAGGGCCGCTGGCTGGCCGCGGCAGATGCCAACCATCTGCTCCAGGGCGACATCGGCGCGGTTGCGCGGCGGCTGCGCGCCGGCGACCCCGAAGCCACGCCGGGTGCCAAGCTCCTCCACGAAGGCATTCCCACCCTGCTGGCGCCGGAACCTCGTTCCTCCACCACTCTCCTCCAAAACCAGGAGAAACCCCTCGATGTTGTCTTTCCCGTTCTGCACGGCACCTTCGGGGAGGACGGCACCATTCAGGGCCTCTTCGAGCTCGCCGGTATCGCCTACGTCGGCTCCGGCGTTTTGGGCTCGGCGGCAGGCATGGACAAGGACGTGATGAAACGCCTCTTCGTCGAAGCCGGCCTGCCTATCGTCAAACATGTAACGCTGCTCCGCGCCGATTGGGAGAAGAATCCGCGCAAGGCCATTGCCACCGTCGAGCGCGCACTTCGCTATCCGGTCTTTGTGAAGCCCGCCAATCTCGGTTCCTCGGTGGGAATCTCCAAGGCACACGACCGCAAGGAGCTCGGCCCCGCGCTGGCCGTGGCCGCCAAATACGACCGCAAGCTCGTTGTGGAGCAGGGCGTGGGCGGCAAGAAAGCGCGCGCGCGCGAATTTGAAGTTGCAGTGCTCGGCAACGACGATCCCAAGGCCAGCGTGGTGGGCGAGATCGTTCCCGGCAAGGAGTTCTACGACTACGAAGCCAAGTATTTGTCCGAAGGCTCCGTGCCCGTCATCCCCGCAAAATTGAACCGAGCGGAAACGAAAAAAATCCGCGAAATGGCCGTCGCCGCATTCCGCGCATGCGACCTCGCAGGCCTGGCGCGCGTGGATTTCCTGATGGAGCCCGATGGCAGGCAGCGCATCTTTGTGAACGAAGTCAACACCATGCCCGGCTTCACGCAGATCAGCATGTACCCCAAGCTCTGGGTAGCCTCGGGCCTAAGCTACACTGACCTGATCACGCGCCTCGTCGATCTCGCCCTCGAGCGCCAGACAGAAAAGAACAAGACGGTATACAGCAGAGACTAGGGACTGAGGCACTAGAGCGGTTCCGTAATGGCTATACCCATTTGGGGTGCCCCCGGTCCCTCGCTTTTGGGGACCGGGGAAGATGGCAGCACAGACACGGGGTACACCTATTTTGGGATCGCTCTAAGGGAACAAGACCACCCGCGCCGGTGTCTAAACAGAAAGGCCGCCAAGCCCGGCGCCATTCTCCATGAGATTGCCGCGCAGCGCACAAGTCACACTCACACACACACTCGCACTTCACACTAACCACTAACCACTAACCACTGTATTCTTGATACCGAGGAACCCTTGCCATGACTCTGCTCGACGCTCCCCAGTACGACCCCGCACGCGCGCGGCGCAATCTGCTGATCGCGCAGTGCAGCGTGGGCGCTGTCCTGTTGCTGCTTATTAGCTGGTGGCTGGTAGCCGGTCGCCCGGTGGACTGGCCCTGGAACTGGAATCGCTATCTCTTCGGGCGTCACGCGGCGAACAATTTCCTCGCCGCGGTCGAAGCCGACGATCTGACCAAAGCCTACGGCATCTGGATCAACGACAAGAACTGGCAGCAGCATCCGGCGCAGCACAGCGTCTATCCTTACTCGCGCTTCCAGGGCGATTGGAGCCCCACCAGCCCCGACAACGAGTACGGCCCCATCAAGAGTCACAAGATCGCGGAGGCCGCGCACTACGGCAACGGCGTGCTGATAGCCGTGCTCATCAACGGCCGCAAGACCAATGCGCTAAATCTCGCCTACGATCCCAAATCCGGCCAGCTCAGCTACGCCCCGCCCGGCGTGACCCTTTACCTCGGGCCGTAAAAGCAGGGAATAGCAGACAGCCTAACTCTCCCGTGCCCCATCCATTCGCCCGATTTTTGGGCGAATGGGTGGGAAACCACCAAAGCCAAAAGTACGAATTCATGCGGTCTGAGAATCCGAGCGTCTTTCGTAAATCCGCTTTGTATCAGGGCGCGACTTCAGTCGCGCCAAATAGAGCCAAAGCAGACAACGGGTTTTAACCTTTGAGCGACGACAGCCCCGATACGGCGGCCATCGACAAAATCCGCTCTGCAAACGACGCGCTTCTCTATTGTGCAATCCGCCCGTCAAGAAACAGGTCGATCGCCACGTCGTTGTCCGCTTTCCAAATCATGAAACTTGGATTCTTCAATCCCCATTGCACGTACGGCACCACAAAATGAGCCTTGGCCGTCGCCGCCGTGCCTTCAATATGGACAGTGATGGGGATCGTGATCTCGTGCGGTGTGCCGAGCAGCGTGAAGATCCCGCTCACCTGGATCGTCGATTCGCCTGAAGGCGCGATGGCGCCGCTATAGGTCTTCGGCTCGAAGGAAACTGTTGCGTACTGTTCGACCCTGAGGATGTCCTTGAGCATCTTTTTGTCGCGGCTGTCATTGCCCGTCTTGCCGCTGCCCGCGACAACAACCACCGACCCCGAAATCTTAGGCGCGCTCCGGTCAAACTCAATCCATCCCGATTGAATGTGAAACGTGCCGTTGACCACCTCGTGCGTGGTGTTGAGCGTCATTTTGATCTGGCTCGCATCGGGATTGACAGCGAACGTCTCATGCTGGGCGAGTGCGGCTGGAGCCAGCGCGGCAGCGAGTGCGAAGACCGCGAAAGATTTCATTGCATCTCTCCGAAGGCGTTACTGAGAACTTCTTTGCGCGGCTAGATTTCAGCCGGCGACTGCATGGGAATATCGGCGGCCTGCTGCGCCACCCGGGTCAGCGTTGCCGTCACCCGCATCACGCCAGGCCAGACCCTGAGGCAAAATGGCAACACAGCGCGCGCGAAGGAGTTGTTCAAGCCATCCGCGGCGAACTCGGCAAGGCGCACCTGGCGGAGCATTGCGGACCGCAGTCTAGCCTGGAACTGCGGCGCTGGTTCTGCCGCAAGACAGGCCGCAACCGCACAGCGCGCCGTGTGCAGCGCGATCGATATGCCATCGCCCGTGAACGAGGGGATGACGGCTGCCTGATCGCCGATGCAGTAGAGCCCATCTTCCGTTGTGGGGCGGATATAGCCATAAGGGATATGAGTGACCGTGATCGGCTTGTCGAGCAACGGCTCCGCACCGGCGAGCCTCATCGCCAGGTGTGGACAATCCTGCTGCATCTTCTCGAGGAACTTCTCCCAGCGATGATCCACGCGTGCCAGATACCGTTGTTGCACCACCCAGCACAGGTTCGCAATGCCGCCCTGAACCGGCTGGATTCCACCATAGCCCCCGGGATAAAGCATCAGTTCAGAGGCGCGCTCCAGCTCCGCGGCCTGCGCGGGAGCCAGGCGAAAATACATTTTGAAGGCCACCCATCGCTGCGGGTCCTTCGGACGTGTGTAACCGCGGAGATCGTGCTTCCCCGTGGCCAGAAATGCCGTTGCAGCTTCACGCGTGCTGCCATCGTCGAGCGTAGCTTGCCACACGTTGGACGCCGTGCGCGAGAGCGTCTGCACACTGCGACCTTGCTCTACGCGAACTCCCGCGGCCACAGCCTCAGCGATGAGCGCCGTATCGAGCGCCTTGCGCGTGAGCGATGCTGCGGGAAAAGGCAACGGAGCCTCAGCAGCGCGCCTCGCAGCGGCCAGCCGAACGTAATCGATAGGCACGGCGCCAATCGAGGCCACGTCGATGCCGAGCGCGTGCAGGTCCTCAAGCGCTTCACCGCTCAGGAACTCCCCACACACCTTATGGCGAGGTGTGGGCTCGCGTTCAATCAGCGTGACGCTTCGTCCCTTTCTGGCCAGCGCAATAGAAGCCGCACAGCCCGCCACTCCACCACCAAGGACGAGAATTTTGTCTTCGCAAGGAAACTGATTCAGATTGGACGCTCTAACTGGAATCTCCCTTTTAGACCCGTTACTAAAATCATACCGCTTCAACGCTTATTGCATGACCAATGCATGGGTATCGCATGACCAATGCGCTGGTATTGCGTGACCAATGCATCGGTATCGCATGACCAATGCATCGGTATTCCATGGCCAGCCCCGCATTTACCTGGAACTGATTGCATCAATCGAGTTTTGTATCAGGGCACGAGTTTACTCGTGCCGAAGAAAGCCTGAAAAACAGGGGGTTTTAGCCCCCGAGGGAAGCTTTTTCAACCAGCTCAAGTGGTGCAGTCTGAAACCCGCTCGACTGCCACAAGCGTTTGACGGAGCGCCGGCGAGAATAGTTAGCCTCAGACCGCTGTGCCCAACCTTTCGCACCGGCAAGTTTGCGATCGGAGCACTAACAACCTCGCCAAACCTGCCAATCCCAAACCTGCCAGTCATTGACTAGCCTTTAACATCGCCCCTTCCCGCTCCCGCTTCCCCAACCCACCCTCGCGCCGTCTATCCCTATAATTCGAACTGAGGACCTGCCCCGCGTGACGACAACTTCCCCGATCCTATTTGCCGAGACAATTCGCTTCCATGGGATCTAGCGCGGAGATCCAATTCAAGCAGCGGGTTTCTCCGCGCCATCTGCCCGAGCTGATGGATGGGGCCTGTAGCTACGAAGATTTCCGGGTCTGCCTGCGCAGCCTGGAGCAAATCAACCGCTGGCTGCTGGGCTATCGACCCACAATGGCGTTTCTTGACCGGCTGTCCCATGGTTTGCGTCAACCGCTGCACATCGTCGACGTGGGCAGCGGCGGCGGCGATCTGCTGCGGCGCATCGCACGCTGGGCCCGCAAGCGCGGCATCGCTGTCGAGTTAACAGGCATCGACCTGAATCCCTACGCCGCGCGTGCGGCGGCGGAGTTCACGCCGAAGGAGTGCAACATCACATGGGTCACCGGCAATGCTCTGGTCTATCGGCCTCAAAAACCTGTCGACATCCTCGTGAGTTCGCTCATGGCGCATCATCTGGAGGATGAAGAAATCGTCGCCCTGCTTCGCTGGATGGAAGCCACCGCGCGCGCAGGTTGGTTCATCAACGATCTCGAGCGCTCAGAGCGCACTTGCCGGATGTTCAGTTGGTTAGACAGGATAATGCCATGGCACCGTTTTGTGCGTCATGATGGACCGGTATCTTTCCGCCGTGCCTTCCGCAAAGAGGACTGGGCGCGCTTGCTCGCGGCCGCCGAAGTTCCGCAGCAAGCAGTAACGGTGCAACATTGGCGTCCCGGGCGTCTATGTGTGGGCCGCTGGAAATGAGGCGCGTGTTGCAGCCCGCACCGTTGCATCACATAACGCCGTTCCTTCGAGCGAGGTATTGGACGGAGCGTAGCAAACTCCTTGTCGCCGCTTTCCTGGCACTAGCGCTGGCCACCGTAGCGCCCGCAGAACAAATTCCAGTGAGACACATCCAGCTCCCGCGGCACGAGTTTATGATGGCCCGCTCCGACACCGGACAGATCATCGCCCGCGCTGAGTTCACCGAGACCGTCGCGGGCGATGAAGTAACCATGCACCTCACCTATCGCTTTGCAGATGGTTCGATCGACGATGAGACCACGACCTACAGGCAACACGGCACGTTCCAGTTAATACGCAATCACCACATCCAGCAGGGGCCGTTTTTTTCGAAGCCCGTCGACTTTGCGGTCGAAGCCGCCAGCGGCACCGCCGCCACCCGCACCGCAGACAAGAGTGGCAGCATACACATCGAGACCGAGCACATCGACCTGCCGGACGATCTTGCGAACGGATTCGTCGGTACGGTACTGCTGAATGTCCCGCCCAACACCGCGCCGTTTCGCGTGGGCATTCTCGCGCCAGTCTTCGGCGGCCGCCTGATTCGCATCCTGATCTCGCGCGAGGGCGAGCAACCGTTTTTCAAAGCAGGCCAGCCCCTCAAGGCCACAGTGTTCCGCATCCATCCCGAGTTGGGTGGCATCCTCGGCTGGCTTGCGCAACTGCTCAACATGCAGCCGAAAGATGTCATGGTGTGGATACTCGAAGGTGAGCAGCCTGCGGTGGTCAGGGTTGTCGGGCAGCTAGGCGGTTCCGGCCCCGTGGTCAGCTCGGAACTCGAAGGCGCCAGCTTCGCAAAATAGAACCCGTGAAACCCGCATCTCAAACGCAATCACAGGATCGGCTTGGACCTGTCGCGAAAGGGCACGACTTGAGTCGTGCCGCAAACAGCCAAGAAAGACGCGGGCTTTAGCCCCTGGGGCATGGCCTCTTCGTCCATCACTCACGCCGCGTCGTAAGTTCGCGCCAGTTC
Source organism: Occallatibacter sp. (assembly GCA_031296305.1). GTDB lineage: Bacteria > Acidobacteriota > Terriglobia > Terriglobales > Acidobacteriaceae > Telmatobacter. The sequence goes on from JARLFZ010000003.1 coordinate 17,408, forward strand.
AATCCCAGCTCCACAATCAGCAGCGAAGCCAGCGTGAACGCGATCACGCCGACCGCGGAGAGGCTATCGCCCAGGTGGCTCCAGTAACGCGGCCACAAATTCAGCACGCGGCTTGATACAAAGGTGAACGTCACCGCGTAAGACCGCGCCATCCACTGCCAGTGCTGCACGATCTGCTGGTTGCGCGCGGTGATGAACGCCGCGGTAGTGCACACGATCCAAGCTGCAGCCTGCATTGAAGTTCCCGGCAAACCGGGCCGCCCGCTGGCCAGAGCGATCCCCGTGAAAGCGCCCACAAACACCGCGATCACGTAGACGCGTCCCAGCACGCGATGCAACTTCCGGTGCCGCTCGCGGATCCGCGACGAGAAATTGATGGGCCCGATCACGAGAGCCAGGATTCCTGCCAGCGTATGCGGGATCAGCAGATGCCGGTCGCCGATCACCTGCAAACGGTAGGCGTGGTACATCGGGTAATCGGTGACGAGAAGAACCTCTGAAGTGATGAAAACAAAGAGGGTTGTGAGACCAAGAAATATCCAGAGCGCGGCCTTCCATCTGGACCGTCTCGAACTGGGAGCGAGCACCGCCGAAGTTACCATCCATCGCCTCTCAGTTGGTTAGACAGGCCGAGCGGCCGTGCGAGAGCGAAAGGTGCGAAAAGCTTCATAGTTCTTAGTCTAGTGTGCCGAGTCAGAAGCCCGCTTCAAAGTCAGAAGTTCGCTTCAAAATCAAGTTGTCATCCCGAGCGAAGCGTTCTTCAGCGGAGCCGAGGGACCTGCGGTTGCTTTTTGCTTTGTAACAGGGTTTGGGAAATTCTCTGGTTACTGTTCCTCTCTTTTGGTCAATTTCGCGGTTCCACTCACCAATTAAATGGCCAATTTCACGGTATATGTCTCGAAGAATCGCAACCTACCGAGCGAACATTCCGGGGGCAAATGTAACCATCCAAGCGAACATTTGGCCGGGTAAACGCACCAGATAAACCATCATTTACATTGATTTCATGGCACTTAGTCGGCGCAGCAGCCTTCGCCAGAGAAACGCGCAAGATGGGGCACATTGCTTGCGGTGGGTACCGGGATTTGTCGCGGCTTCGCCGCGTACCTGATTTTGTCGGGGAGGGGCGACGCGGTTCCCAGGGTTTCACCCTGGGCTATTCTCGGCTCTCCCTCCGGGAGAGGACTATGGCGCGACTTCAGTCAGCGCCTCAGTGCGTTTGCTCATCTTCGCGGTGCGGGCTATCTTGTCCCAGTTGAAGGGCTTGCCGTCGATGGCGCGTTTGAGGGTTTTGAAGAGCACTACCGAAAAGACCTGCCGATAGGCGAAGCGTTGTAGCCAGATGTGGAAGAGCAGCCAGCCGTCGCCCTTGTTGGCGGGATGGCGGCGCTCCAGGCTGAAGGCCAGCGACGAGGTGATGAAGTCGATGAGCAGAAAGGCGCCGAAGTAGGCCAGCAGCTTTTCAAAGCTCGCCGCCGAGGCCGCCTCGGGGTGGTAGTGCCGATCGACGAAGTAGTTGACGATGCCGGCCACGAACATGATGTCGATGAACGGCGAGACGAGCGGCAGCAACATCTGGAAAATCAAGATGTTAGGCAGCGCGAAGAGGCCCATCGCCTTGTTGCGCACAAAGGCGGCGCGATGTTTCCAGACCGCCTGCAAGGTGCCAAAGGACCAGCGGAAGCGCTGGCGCATGAGGCCGCTGGCGTTGATGGGCGCCTCAGTATAGGCCAGGGCGCGGTCTTCGTAGTCGACTTTCCAACCTGATTCGAGCAGGCTCATGGTGAGGTCGGCGTCTTCAGCCACGGTGTTGAGCGGGTATCCGCCGGCGGCTTTTACGGGCGCGGTGCGCCATGCGCCGATGGCGCCGGGAACCACGGTGATGACATGAAATAGGTTAAGGGCGCGGCGCTCGAAGTTCTGGCTGGTGATGTATTCCAGAGCCTGCCAGCGGGTCCAGAGGTTGACGCGGTTGCCCACCTTGGCATTGCCCGCGATGGCGCCGATGCCGGGATCTTCAAAGTGGGGAACGAGCTTGGAGATGGCGTCCGGAGCGATGACGGTATCGGCGTCGATGCCGATGTAGACCTCCTCGGAGATGCGATCGAGGGCGTAGTTGAGGGCTGCGGCCTTGCCTTCATTGGGCTTAGTGAGAACCTGGAGCCTGCCGGCGGCGATCTCCTGCGCGTAGGCGCCGGCTGCAACTTCAGCCGTGCGGTCGCGGGAGCCGTCGTCGATGACAATGACGCGGAGGTTTTTGTAGTCCGAGTTAAGCACCGAGCGAATGGTGCGAACGATAACGGATTCTTCGTTATACGCCGGAATCAGGACAGCAACACGAGGGCAAAACCCGGGCGAAGCCTTGCTGTGAGGACGCCGCAAGCGGTCGATGATGGCGAAGATGCCGACGATGATGAGCCGCGCGCTCATGAGCACATCGCCAAAAAAGAAAACCATAAAAATAAAATTGCTAATGATATCCACCGCCGAAAAAGCGATGGAGTCAGGCAGGGTGCGCATGCGCTGCCAGAAGGTGAGAGGCGGCATGACCTGGGCGGAGGTTTTGCCCATGAGCGCGGAGACGGACACGATGGTGTAGCCGTGGGCGCGTAGGGCGTCAATGAGCGGGCCGAGCGCGGCCACAGTGGCGGAGCGGTCGCCGCCGCCATCGTGCATGAGGATGATGGAGCCCTGGAACTGCGGCTTGGTCTGCATGGATTGCAACTGGGCGAGGACCGAGTCGATGATCTCCTGAGGTTTTTTTCTAGGGTTCTCGTTCCAGTCGTCGGTGTCGATTTTGCTGCCGATGATGGTGAGGCCTTCCTGCTGGATGCGCCAGGCGGGCTCGGCCTCAAGGTCGGTGTCGGGCTCTTCGTCAATGTCGTAGGGCGGGCGGAAGTAGAGCGGCTGGATGCCCAGCTTGCTCTCGAAGAGGCGCTCGGTGAGTTTCACCTCAAGGTCGAGCTGGCGCGCGGAGATCTCGCTGATGTCGGGATGCGTCCAGGTGTGATTGCCGATCTCGTTGCCTTCGCGGACGATGCGCCGCATGACGCCGATGTTGTCGGCAGCCTCAGCACCGATGAGCAGGAAAGTAGCAGTGGCGTGATGCTGCTTGAGGACGTCGAGAATTTTGGGCGTCCACTTGGGATCGGGGCCGTCGTCGAAGGAGAGCGCCAGCTCGTGGGGATTGTAGCCGTATTGCTGGTCGACCCATGGGTGCGGATACACGTCCATGTGCTCGTCGACGACGAGTTTTTTGCGCGGGTCGGGCTCGTCGGTATCCACCTCCAAGGTGCGCGTGCCCTTTGCAGGCAGGCCGGTGATGCGCAGAATATCGCCTACACCCTCGGTGTCAACGTCGTGGCCGGGTTGAACCGTGTCCAGCGCCTGCAGCGAAGACGGATCGCTGGGATGATCCCAGATGTTCCAGAGCGAACTGTCTTCTTCTCCGAGACGCCAGAGGGCGAAGGTCTGCAGACCGAGCTGCCGCGCGGCGCGCATTTCGTCGAGAAGTGAAACCGCATCGAGGAACCAGACCACGTGGCGCTGGTTGGAGTCTTCATCGATGTATTCGTAATGAGGATTGAGGGCGTCGTAGTTGAGATCGAGATCGGCGTCGGCGTCGGAGGCGCGCTCCCAGGCATCGGAGACGGAAAGATTGTCGGTATTGAGGACCTTGGGCTTGGGATGATGCGGATCCTTCGGGTCGGGAATGGAGAGGGCCCAATCATAGCCATAGTTGCCCACACCGCAGATGAGCTTGTCCTTGGGCACCACCTTGAGCACACGGACCAGATTGGCGATGAACCAGGGCTGGCTGGCGATGGGTCCGGGATCGCTGGTGGTCTGGTGCTCGTCGTAGTTCATGAGAATGATGCCGTCAGAATTCGCGGCAATGGTCTTGAGGTCGCTGTCGCTGGTGGCCACGGCGGCGTTGACATAGAGGCGCAAATTGCGGGCGCGCATATCCTGATAGAGCGCCTGGATGAAGCTCAGGTAGGCGGGAATGTCCTCGTCGGCGATGCTTTCAATATCTAGAGAGAGGCCGTGATAGACGGGATATGTGGCGAGCAAGCGCATGATCTGCTGGCGAAACGCAGCGCTTTTCTGCGGGTCCTGAAGTACATCGCCGACACCGGTATCCCACTCCTGGGTGTGAGGATTGAAATTATTGAGGGCAGGGAAGACCTCGGTGTCGGTGTGGGCCTTCTGAATCACCTGCTTTACTTTGTTCAGGTCGTCGGGATCGTGCACGGTGACGCCCTGGATGACGGGATACTCGCGCAGGTTGTCGCCGCTCATCATCATGAGCGTGCCCTGGGGCGAGTCCACGTGCAGCCACTGAGGAAACAGCAGATCGATCTGGTGTACGTGTTCAATGAGCGAAGAGTAGCTGGCCGCGTCGTCCTGCACGTAATAGGCGGCGCGCAAACCTTCGCCGGTATTCAAGGGAATCTCAGAAGGCTTGCGCTTGGTTTTGCGGCGCGCGGGACGCTGGTTTTTGGCGTTGCGGAGAGCAGAGGTGTCGGGCAGTGCTTTGTAATTGTGGCGGGGGATCGGCAGCAAGAGCTCCGGCAGGTGCTGGCCGCGCAGTACATTGAAGATAAAGCCGGCGACCACCAGGGTGGACACCACGGCGGTTATATCCAGAATGCGGCGCAGACGCTTCCAGCGTTTGCGTTGCGGATCGTAGAAAATTTGCCGGTCGGGCATGGGTGTTCTTGATGACTCCGGCGCGAAAACCGCGCTGAGAATGCCACAGCACCCACCAGCTGACCGCCCTGGCCACGATTGGCAAGGCGCGCAATCCCTGGAAATGCCGTACGCTGCTATACAGTACGAATCGTATGGAAGCTGCCCAAGAGAGTCAATTGACGGCCCGGATGCGAGCCCGCTTGCGAGGCTGGTTGCGCATGTCGGCGCGCGGGGTGGGCGGGTATCTGCGCCCGGCCCTGCCTATGGCGCTGGCCCTGGGTGCGGGCCTGGCATTGCGCCTGTGGATGCTGGGAAAACTCTTCGACATTAATGGCGACATGCTGATTTACGGGGACCTGGCTAAGAATCTTCTGCTTCACGGCCAATATGCCCTGACCCCACCCGGCGGCGCGATCTACTCGACGTTGATCCGGCTGCCGGGCTACCCGCTGTTTCTCGCCCTGTGCTTCAAGATCTTCGGGATGGAGAACTACTTTGCCGCGGCGTGCGTGCAGATTGCCTTGGATTTGCTGGGCTGCCTGCTGCTGGCGGGGTTTGTGCGGCGCATTGTGCCCCGGCGCGGGCAAGCCGCGGCGCTGATCACTCTCTGGCTGGCCGCGCTCTGCCCCTTCACCGCTTCGTACACCGTGGCTACGCTTGCGGAGACGCCTACGCTCTTCATGCTGGCGCTGGCCATGTGGGCGATGGCGCGCTTTCACGACGAACCGCGCTGGGTGAATGCGCTTTGGTTTACGTTTGCGGTCACTGGGGCGGCGCTATTGCGCCCCGACGGCGCGCTGGCTGCGGTGGCTTTTGCGCCGGCGCTGTTGATTGGGATTGGTCGCCGGTGCCGCCGGACTCGTGGCCTTCCGCAATCGGGTGCGGGTCTGGAGACCCACACGACGGCCGGTCAGGAGACCGGCGCTACTTCCAGGAGTCCGAAGACCGGCGCTACATCAATGGCGCGCATGGCTGTGGTTTGCGTGCTGCTGGCGCTGGCGCCTTTTTCGGTGTGGACGGCGCGCAACTGGCGCGTCTTTCACGTGATTGAGCCGTTGGCGCCGCGGCTGGCTACCGACCCCGGCGAAAGCACCAATCCCGGATGGCAGCGCTGGGTGAAAAGCTGGTGCCTCGATTTCATCTCGACGTACGAGATCTACTGGAACGTGCCGGGGGATAGGCTCGACGTGAGCGAATTGCCCAACCGCGCCTTCGACACGCCGACTGAGTACGCCGAGACCGCGGCGCTGGCCGAGGACTACAACAGCCACGGGTATCAATTGTCGCCGGAGATCGATGCGGGCTTTGAACGGCTCGCCGAGAAGCATATTGCCGCGCATCGATTGGGCTACTATGTGGGTCTGCCGCTGGGGCGCGTGGCCGATATGTGGCTGCGCCCGCGCGTCGAAAACCTGAACATCGACCTCGACTGGTGGGTTTATGAGCACCATAACTCGGAAACCGAGTTCAGCTGGGCCTACGCGGGATTGAATGCGCTTTACCTGCTACTGGCGATTGTTGGGCTGAGCGTGAGGCCGCGCTTTTGGGGCGCGCTGCTTGCCTATCTGCTGCTGCGCAGCCTGTTGCTCGGGACCGTGGAAGCGCCCGAGACACGCTACACGCTGGAGTGTTTCCCCATGCTGTTTGTGCTGGGCGGGGTGGCGATTGCGCGGCTGATGGATCGGTCTTATTTGTCGAAATCGAAGGCGGTCCTGGGCAGGGGTTGATTCACCTTCAAGTTGGTGTAGTGGCAGACATAGGATTGCCCTTGGCCTTCGTCGAAGACCACCTTAAGGCTGACGGCGCGGGCCGTGTCCATCCAGGCAGTCACCTTGACAATGTTTTTGCGCACGTTTGGATCTTTCGCCACCAGTTCCAGCTTGTCGGTTAGGACGCCATCGATTTTTTCCTGACCGAGATATTTAATATCCCACTTCTGCTCGAGGTCCTTGCCGCTGGCGCCGAAGCCCAGCACGAAATAGCTCTCGTACTTTTTGGCCTGGTCGTAGGGCTTGGCGTCCTTTTCCTTGCCAGTATCGGAAACGCGCAGCGTGCCGCCGGAAAAGATGTAGGCTTTTCCCGTGGGCCGGCCCTGGTGCGCTGTAAAATGAACGGCCATCTCGAAGTGGCTATTGCGCTCGTAATAGGCGGTTCCGGTCATTACATCCGTGTCCGGAATCGGGTCGGTCTGGATGCTATCGAACTCGACGGTAGCGGTGGCGGTGTGAAAGCCAACGGCTGCGGCATCGAGCTGCTTGAGCACACTGGCCAAATCCTCAGCGTGTGCGGGCCGAAGTGGCAGAATCGCGACTGCAACGAGCGCGAGGAATACAAGATAAGTGCGTGAATGCATGAGATTCCTTAACTGATTGGACGCAGAATGGGGCCCGAAGGATGGAAAAAGAACCTAGCGGTGCGCCCAAATCTTCCAGGCCAGATTTCCCTGGGCGTCGGGGACGGTCTCCCACTTCTCCACGAAGACGGAGTCGCCCATCACGGGCTCGATGGCCTGACGCAGCGCCTTTTTGACTTGCTGGTTGGAGGCGCCCGCGGGAATAGTTACATCCGAAGCCTGCACCGTGACGATGACGCCGCGGCCGTTGCCGACCACCTGCATGGGATGCGCGGGGCCTCCGGAGAGCGGCGGCTTGGCGCCGTAATCCCATAGATGCGGGGTGATGAAGATGAAGAGCAGGATCAAGGTGACCATGATGTCGAAGTGGATCGACCCGCGCGAGTAGGTCCAGTAGAAATAGCTGTGCAGAATTTGCTTGATGCCGCGTCGGGGCTGGGCGGTCGCGCCAACTGGTGCGCCGTTCGATGAAGAAGATGCCATCAGGACTCCCTCACAATTTTATCGAGTCCGCCCATGTAAGGGCGAATGGCCTCGGGAATTTCGACCGAGCCGTCGGCCTGCTGGTAGTTCTCAAGAATGGCGAGCCAGGTGCGGCCCACGGCCAGGCCGCTGCCGTTGAGCGTGTGCACAAATTCCGGCTTGGCCTTGGGGCCTGACGGCCGATAGCGAATATTGGCCCTTCGTGCCTGAAAGGCGTCGAAGTTCGAGCACGATGAGATTTCGCGGTAAAGATTCTGGCCCGGCAGCCAGACTTCGAGGTCGTAGGTCTTGGCGGAAGAAAAGCCGGTGTCGCCAGTCGAGAGAAGAACGCGGCGGTAGGGAAGGTTAAGCGCCTCGAGAATCTCTTCGGCATTGCGCGTCAGCTTTTCGTGCGCTGCGTCGGACTCTTCGGGGCGCGTGAATTTGACCAGTTCGACTTTTTGGAATTGGTGCTGGCGGATGATGCCGCGGGTATCTTTTCCAGCGGCGCCGGCTTCGGCGCGGAAGCACGGCGTATAGGCTGTGAGCGAGATGGGCAGGCGCGCTTCGTCGAGAATTTCGTCGCGGTAAAGATTGGTGACGGGAACTTCGGCGGTGGGGATGAGCCAGTGGTCGTTGTCCTTGAACTCGCCGCGCGTGGCGGCCTCGGCATCGGCATCGGAGCAGCGGAACAGGTCCTCGGCAAACTTGGGCAACTGGCCAGTGCCGAAGAGGGATTTGGAATTGACCATGAACGGCGGCAGGACTTCTTTGTAGCCGTGCTTCTGGGTGTGCATGTCGAGCATGAAGCCGATGAGCGCGCGCTCAAGGCGGGCACCTGCGCCCATGTAGACGGCAAAGCGCGCGCCGGAGAGTTTGGCCGCGCGTTCAAGATCGAGAATGCCGAGGGATTCGCCAATCTCCCAATGAGGCTTGGGCTCGAAGTCGAATTTCTTCTGCTCACCCCAATGTTTGACGACTTTGTTGTCGGCTTCGGAGAGGCCGGTGGGGACTTCGTCGCGGGTGAGGTTGGGAACGCGGGCGAGAGACAGGCGCAACTGCTCGTCGAGGGCGGCGGCTGCTTTGTCGAGCTCGTCGAGCTTGTCTTTCAACGCGCGGGTCTCGTCCATGACAGCCGCGGCTTCGTCATTCTTACCGGTTTTTTTGAGCGCGCCTACCTGTTGCGAGAGCTCGTTGCGGCGGGCCTTGAGCTGCTCCGATTGCGTGATGGCTTCGCGGCGGCTCTTGTCTAGGGCGCGAAAATCGCCGAGCAACGCGGCGGGGTCGGCCCCGCGCGCACGGAGCTTCTCCTCTACCAACTCCAGGTTGGCGCGAACGAAAGATAGATCGAGCATGCATCTAGTATTTTACTCGACGGCCTTTGCCGCCGGCTGCGCGTTGGCCTCGGCTGGCTCTCCCTGCGATTGTTCCTTCCAGCCGGGGAGATTTTGGTCGCCGACGATGAGGCGCGCGCCACGCGTGAAGTTGAAATAGGTCCAGGCCCAGTTGATCAACACCGAAATGCGGTTGCGGAAGCCGATGAGAAAAAAGATGTGCACGGTGACCCACGTGAACCAGGCGGGGAAGCCGCTCATGTGCGCTCTGAAGGGCCACTTCACATCGGCGACGGCGGCCATGCGTCCGATGGTGGCCATATCGCCCTTGTCCCAGTAGCGGAAGGCGGGACGCGGCTTGCCCGCGAGGTCGGCGGCGATGATTTTTCCCACGTGATCGCCCATCTGCATGGCCGGCTGAGCGACTCCGGGGATCTGGCGGCCGTCCTGCTCGAAGTGGGCGAGGTCGCCGAGGACAAAGACCTCAGGCAGCGCAGGCGGATTGAGGCGGTCGTCGACCAGAACGCAGCCGCGGCGGTCGAGTGGCGCGCCCAGCAGCTTGCCCAGTGGCGAGGCTGCGACGCCGGCGGCCCACAACGTGACGGCGGCTTCAATACGATTTCCGTTGGCTTCAACCCAGCCGGGACCGACGCCAGTAACCTGCATCTGCGTGTGGACTTCGACGCCGAGGTGACGGAGCTCGGCTTCGGCTTTGGCGGAGAGATCAGGGGGATAGGCCGCCAGCACACGCGGGCCGCCATCGAGCAGCATCACGCGGCTTTTGGTGGGATCGATGTGGCGAAAATCGTGGCGCATGTAGAGCTGGGCGATATCGCTGATGGCGCCGGCCAGTTCGACTCCGGTGGGCCCGCCGCCAATGACGACAAAATTGAGCGGTGGGTGGGAGCCCTGCTCCAGCGTCTGGCGCTCGGCAAGTTCGAAGGCCAGCAGCACGCGGCGGCGAATCTCGGTGGCGTCTTCGATAGTTTTGAGGCCGGGCGCGAGCGGCTCCCATTGATCGTTGCCGAAATAGGAGTGCGTGGCGCCGGTGGCGAGGACGAGATAGTCGTAAGGGAGGCGGGAGCCGCTGGCCAGCGTTACCTGACGTGCAGTAACGTCGATGCGAACCACCTCGTCCATGAGCACCTCAGTGTTGTTCTGATGGCGCAGGATGGAGCGGATGGGCTGGGCGATGTCGGCGGGCGAGAGCACAGCCAGCGCCACCTGATAAAGCAGCGGCTGAAAGAGGTAGTGATTGCGCCGGTCGACCAGCGTCACATCGACGGGTAAGCGCGCGAGACCTTTGGCCGCGTTGAGACCGGCAAAGCCTCCGCCGACGATGATTACGCGGGGACGGCGCGGCGGCGCTTGCTTGTAATCGGGCGGATTGGTGAATTCACCCAATGGCGGACCTCACTATTGAAAAGATGCGCGAGAGGCTCCACGCGTCACAGAATTCAGGAGAAAAACCGGCGGGAAGTTAGAGGGCTGCGGTAGCATCCAGCTATGATTGCGGGCGTTTCGTGGACGTGGTGGGTGGGGTTTCACGCGGTGGTGGCGGCGGTGCTGCTGGCGGACTCGTTTCTGCCCGGCCGCCGGCGCGAATCGCGGCACGCACAGGCATTTGTGTGGGTGGAACTTGCGGGTTTGGTGCTGGCCGCAGCGGGATTTGCCTGCTGGATCGCCGTGGCCCAGGGACGACAACCGGCGATTGAGTTTGCAGCCGGGTACACGATCGAAACGTCACTGAGCATCGACAACTTGTTTGTGTTTATGGTGCTGTTTCAGGGGTTTCGGATCAGCGCGCAGCGGCAACATAAGGCACTCATGTGGGGCGTATGGGGCGCGTTCGTGCTGAGGGCACTGTTTATTGCGGCGGGTATCTCATTGCTGCGGCGGTTTGAGTGGGTCACCTGGGTCTTCGGATTGTTTCTGCTCTATATGGCGTGGCGGCTGGTACGCGGCGGCTCGGCGCACGCGGCGATACCGGAGTGGATTGTCCGCCTGCAGCCTGCTAAGGGATCGCTGCTGCCCGTGATTCTGGCCGTCGAATTCACCGATCTGCTTTTTGCCACCGATTCCATACCGGCGATTCTGTCGATCACGCACAATCCATTTGTGGCATACACGTCGAACGTGATGGCGATTCTGGGGCTGCGCTCGCTGTATTTTGCGCTGTCCGGAATGCTGGAGCGCTTTCGCAATTTGCATTATGGGTTGGGCGCAATTCTGGCCTTTACGGCGCTGAAGATGCTGGCGGCGCGATGGATTGAGGTGCCGGCCACGATTTCGCTGGTGGTGATCGGCGTGATTTTGGCGGTGTGGGCGGTGTTCACTGCAAGGGAGCAAGGGAGCAAGGGAGCGAGGGAGCGAGAAGGCCAATAGGCGTGGGCGCTAGCACGCTTCGAAGCGGAAATTGCCGTCGCGGGCGAAAGCTGAGGCCTGAAGATTACTGGCCTGCGGGCTGGGCCAGGGGCTCGAAGATCCGCTCGTCGATGTTGAATCTGTGGTCGATGAGAATCCAGCCGTTCGTCGTTCTGTAGAGAAGAAACCGGGCGATGTTGGGCAGCCTCTCGAAGTTCAGTGCAAGGTAGATGACGCGTAGATGGGGCGTGAGGTCCTGCACGTTCACGACATCGAAGTTCTGGTAGGCGCCGCTGTCGGCCATTACGGAACGCAGCGCTCTGGCGTTCGGCTCTTCCAAGGCAGCGGGAGTTCCGGTCGCCCAGGCTCTCTCGGCTTCTTCCGGCTTACCCATGGCGAGCTGATGCAATCCTTCGAAGACAAAAGCGGGAATTCTTGCGGAGGCAGGCTCGCCATAGACAGGCGCTTGTGCAATCGATGGTATGGAAAGAATTGTGAGGAGACTGAAACTTGCTACGAACGATGAGATTCGCATGGCAGCCTTTCTTTGGGGATCATTGACCGGAATTTGATTGCTCTACGAGGATAGACGGTCCTGCGGAAGCGAGCGCTCTTGCTTTGCGCAGTGAGCCGGGGAGATAGGACTCAGGCGGTGGACCTCACCACGCTTCGAAGCGGACTCTGCCGTCGGGGCTGAGGACGGAGTGCTTGCGGAAGTTCGCGTCGTCGTGGCGGGGATGGTCGGAGCGGAAGTGTGCGCCGCGGCTCTCGGAGCGGGCCAGTGCTGAGGTGAGGATGGCGTGGGCTACGCGGCTCAGGGCTTGCGCTTCCGCCAGGCGGCGGCTGGTGCGGCCGGTTGCGGCGATTTCGGCCAATGTGGATTCGGTTTGGGCCTGCGCGGCGAGGCCGTGGCGTAGGGAAGATTCCTGGCGCAACAGGCCGGCGTTGGCCCACATGGAGGCTTGCAATGAGGCGATGAGAGTCTCGACGCGCTGGCTTTCGGTTGCTGACAGGGGCTGCGGAGCGTGGGCCGGTGCGGCGGTTACAGAGGCGAGCGGAAGCGAATCGGCCAGCATGGAGCGGGCGGCGCGTGTGCCGAAGACGAGGCCTTCGAGGAGAGAATTTGAGGCCAGACGATTGGCGCCGTGCACGCCGGTGCAGGCGGCTTCGCCGGCCGCGTAAAGCCCTGCGAGCGAGGTGCGGCCACCGAGGTCGGTGCGGATGCCGCCCATGAGGTAGTGCGCGGCGGGGCGCACGGGGATCAGGTCACGACGTAAATCGAGGCCGTACTGCGCGAGGAAGGCGCTGATGCCGGGGAAGCGTGCGATGAGGTCGATGTTGTGCACGTGGCGCATGTCGAGAAAAACGGGACGCAACGCGGCGGCGCTGCTTTGCGCGGGGGATTCAGCGAGGCCTTCGCGGGCGATGGCGCGGGCGACTACGTCGCGCGGGGCGAGCTCGAGAAGCGGATGGTATCGGTCCATGAAGCGCTCGCCGCGATGGTTGCGCAGGTACGCTCCCTCGCCGCGCAACGCCTCGGAGACGAGGAAGCGCGGTGCGCCTTCGATTGCGAGCGCGGTGGGATGGAACTGATAGAACTCCATGTCGGCGAGCTCGGCGCCGGCTGACGCGGCGAAGGCGATGCCATCGCCAGTGGCAACGGCGGGATTGGTGGTGTCAGAGTAGACTTGGCCTGCGCCGCCGCTGGCGATGAGGATGGAGCGCGCGGTAATGTGTCGCGGCGCGTGGTCTGCAATGCCTGATGGCGATTGTGGGTTTTCGGCGGCGGCAAGATCGACGCCGATTACGCGGCCGTCGGCAACAACAAGGGCTGCTACGCGCGTCCACTCGGCAAAGCGGATACGCTTTTGCGCGCGGGCAAAGGCGACGAGGGCGCGGCTGATTTCGGCGCCGGTGGCGTCGCCGCTGGCGTGCAGAATGCGGGCCAGCGAATGCGCGCCTTCGCGGGTGCGCAGGTACTGGCCATCCAGGCGACGTCCTTCAGCGTCCGTGGCCTCATCGAAGTTCGCGCCCCACTCGATGAGCTCGGCCACGCGCAGCGGGCCCTCGGACACCAGCGCCTCGGCCGCGGGGCGATAGACAATTCCGTCGCCGGCACTCACCGTGTCTTCGAGGTGCAGGGCAACGTCTTTCTCGCCCTCCATAGCGACGGCTATGCCGCCCTGCGCGTAGTGGGTATTCGATTCGCTTAGCGATTCCTTGGTGACGACGAGAACTTCGCCGTGCTGCGCGAGTTCGATGGCGGCGCGAAGGCCGGCGACGCCTGCGCCCATGACGAGAAAATCTACCTGAGGGCCCTTTGCCATACCCTTTGAGGCTATCAAGAGCGGGGAGCGAGGGAACAAGGGAACGAGATCGTCGGAAAAGGGTCACACTGAATTCGGGTGCGTCCGGTCTTCTATCATTGAATCATTGTGCAGACGATACGGGTTGAGACACCATCGGCGAAGTATGACGTGTTTGCGGGGAGCGGGTTGCTGGAGACGCTTGCGCCGCGGATTGAGCGGGCGGTGGGACGGCTGCCGCGGCGGGTTTTTGTTTTAACTTCGCCGGAGATTTGGGCGCTGTGGTCGGGGGCGTTCCTGCGGTCGTTTGCCGAGCCGCCATTGGTGCTGTTTCTTGAGCCGGGCGAAGAACACAAGACCATGAAGAGCGTGGAGCGGCTGACGCGGGAGATGGTGCGCGCGGGGGGCGATCGCGGAAGTTTCTTGATTGCCTTTGGCGGCGGCATTGTGGGCGACGTGGGCGGATTTGTGGCCGCGGTGTTCATGCGCGGGATCGAGTATGTGCAGGTGCCGACGACTTTTTTGGCGCAGGTGGATTCGAGCGTAGGCGGCAAGGTGGGCGTGAACTTGCCCGAGGGTAAGAATCTTGTCGGGAATTTCTTGCAACCGCGGGCGGTGTTTGCCGATATCGGCGTGCTGGGCACGCTGCCCGACCGCGAGTTGCGCGCGGGATTGATGGAGAGCGTGAAGGCGGGCATCATTCGCGACAGGGCGCTGGTGCGGTTCATGGAAGAGCATGCGGATGCGGTTCTCGAGCGGGAGCCGAAGGCGCTGGAGCGGGTGATTGCGGCGTCGATTCGGATGAAGGCGAATGTCGTCCGGCGCGACGAGCGCGAGGGCGGACTGCGCATGATTTTGAATTTTGGGCACACCGTGGGCCATGCGCTGGAACAGGCGACGCGCTACAAGGCCATGCTGCATGGCGAGGCTGTGGCGTGGGGCATGGTGGCGGCGCTGGCCGTGGCGCGGCGGCGGGGCACGATTACCGGTGCGCAGATGGAGCGGATGGAGAAGCTGATCTATCGCTATGGGCCGCTGCCGAAGTTGCGGGTGAGCGCGGGACGCGTGCTGGCGGCGACGGGAAGCGACAAGAAAAATGTGGGCGGAGTACGGCGGTTTGTGTTGCCCGTCGGGATTGGCGACGCGCGCGTGGTGGAAGATGTGACGCCGGCGGAGATTGATGCGGCGGTGAAGTACATGCTGGGAAGACAGGGAGTAGGGAGTAGGGAATAGCTATCGGCTGTCGGCTCTCCGCTCGTTCCGGGTAAGTTTGCTGCGGTGGTTTCCCGCATCTCAAGAAGAGATGTGGAGCACCCATGTTCGTGCCGGGCTGAACGAGTGGAATTGAGGTTCGTGCGTTCCCACCCTTGGCGCTAAAAACAAAGGCGCGCCAAGGATGGGGCAACCGGCTGCTTAGCGACGGAAATGAATTAGCATCCAACTGCACGTGAACAGCGTCTGAATTGGTAGATGATGCGCGGGTTCCCCTGGCTCTGCGTTCTTCCTTTTTCCCCGATGCGAGTGACTGCGAAAAACCATCTTCAGAAATCAATCCAAAGTGAATGCATATGAGCGATCAGTCTTTGTACAGGTGGCTTGAGCAGCAGGGCGAGGCCTTTGGCGCGCCGGGGTTGGAGCCGCGGTGGACATCGAGCGTGAAGGATGCGGTGGTGACGGCCTATGCGGGTTCGAGCCACATTTGGTTCACGTGCTCGCACGGAATTCTGAACGAGGTGTACTACCCCACTATTGACCGTCCGCAGGTGCGGGACATGGGATTCCTGATCACCGACGGCGAGACGTTTGTGCACGAAGAGAAGCGCCACCTGAAGACGAGCTTCGAGTACATCGACGCTTCGGCGCTTGCCGTGCGCTATGTGAACCGCGACCCGGATGGGCGCTACAGCCTGACCAAGGAGATGATCACCGATCCGCACCATGGCGTAGTGCTGCAGCATGTGCGGCTGGAAGGCCGTGCGGATCTGATTCCGCGGCTGAAGGTTTATGCGCTGTTGGCGCCGCACCTGGACGGCGGCGGGGCGGGCAACTCGGCACGGGCGCTGGATCTGGCCGGGCACAACGTGTTGCTGGCCTGGAAGAACCAGTGGTCGCTGGCGATGACGGCGAGTTGCGGATTCTCGCGCATGAGTTGCGGGTTTGTGGGCGCGAGCGACGGCTGGCAGGATCTGATGCAGAACTTCAAAATGGATTGGGAGTTCGGCTCGGCGACGGACGGCAACATTGCGGTGATGGGCGAGATCGATCTGGAATGTAATGCGCAAAGAGCCAACGCAGCGCGCATGAAGCTCGGCGAAGCGGCGAGTGCAGAAGCGGGCACAGAGGCACAAAGCGGCATCGCGGTGCGTGAATTTACGCTGGCGATCGGAATTGGCAATGGGCATCACACAGCGCTGCAAAAGATGATGGGAGCGCTCTCGACTCCGTTTGAGGAACAGTGCAAACGGTTCATCGTGCAGTGGCACCGGGCGGCGTATCCTGAGTGGCTTGCCGGCCGTACGCGAGACGGCGGAAAGTTGCTGCGCGCCAGCCATGCTGTGCTGTTGGCGCACGAAGACAAATCCTTTCCCGGCGCGTTTGTGGCGTCGGCTTCGATTCCATGGGGGCAGACAAAGGGCGACGACGACCTGGGTGGCTATCACCTGGTGTGGACACGCGACATGGTGCAGACGGCGACGGCGCTGCTGGCCTGCGGACGCGTGGAAACGGCGCGGCAGGCGCTGGTGTACCTGGCGTGCACGCAGTTACCCGATGGCAGCTTTGCGCAGAATTTTTGGATCGACGGCACGCCCTACTGGACCGGCAAGCAACTGGACGAGGTGGCGTTTCCCTTGATCCTGGCGTGGCGATTGTGGAAAGCGGGCGGGCTGGGCAATCTACCGTTTTTTCCGTTCATTGAGCGGGCGGCGGGTGTTCTGGTGCGCAGCGCGCCGATTACCCAGCAGGATCGCTGGGAGGAGAATGCGGGCTACTCGCCGTCGACACTGGCCGCAGTTATTAGCGGATTAATTTGCGCGGCGGAGATTTCGCGCGCGTACGGGGCGGACGAGTTGGCCACGTTTCTTGAGGAGTTTGCCGACTGGATTGAGGGGCATATCGAGGACTGGACGGTGACCAACAACGGCGTGCTCGATCCGGAGATCAAGCGGCATTACATGCGCATAAGGCCGCCGGAGTGCGGCGAAGCGTACGCGGAAGAGGAGTGCGGCAAGGAAATGGTCCGCCTGACGAATCGGCCGCCGGGTACGCGGGTTGAATTCGAGGCGCGGGAGATTATCGACGCGGGGTTTTTGGAACTGGTGCGTTACGGCGTGCGGCGAGCCGACGATCCGCTGATTGTAGATTCGCTGAAGGTGGTGGACGCGGTGCTGAAGCGGGATTTGCCGCAGGGCGCGGGATGGCTGCGCTACAACGGAGACGGCTATGGGGAGCGACCGGATGGAGGGCCGTACCTGGGATGGGGTCAAGGGAGGGTGTGGCCTTTACTGACCGGCGAGCGCGCCCATTACGAGCTGGCGGCGGGCAAGGACATCGGCGCGCTGATCGAGACCTATGAGAAGTTTGCTACGTGCGGGCAGTTGCTGCCGGAGCAGGTGTGGGACGAGGCCGACCGGCCGGAGCGGCGCCTGTGGATGGGGAAACCGGCGGGGTCGGCCGTGCCGCTGGTGTGGGCACATGCCGAGTATCTGAAACTGATGCGCTCGGCTGCGGATGGCAAGGTCTTTGACCGCATCGACCCGGTCTACGCGCGGTATTGCGAGCCGGAGGGACGCAAACGACGCCGGAAGGGCCTGGAGATCTACAGCTTTCGGCGGCCGATCCAGCGCATGGGGGCCGGGAGCACGTTGCGCATCCTGGATGAGAATCAATTCGAGGTGGAGTGGAGCGGCGACGGCTGGCAAACGGTGAATAAGATGGCCAGCCGGAACCTGGGGAGTGCGGGATTCAGGGCGGACATCGTCGCGCCCGCGGGCTGCACGGAACTGGAATGGACGCTGCATTGGACGGAGCTGGGGACCGGACCAGAGGCCTGGCTTGGATACAATGTAAGTGTTAAGGTGGATGCGATTTAGAGCCAGAGCTTTGACCGGGCGATTTTGCAGCGATCCGCGAATGGGTGTGGGTCAGGAGACTCGCGCTACGATTTAATTTGGCCAGTGCGTTCGCACTTCAGCGAAAGGAAACTCAAAAACAATTATGGCTTCCAGTATTGCGTCACCCTCACTCGACCAGCTTTCGATCAATACCTTGCGGCTGCTCGCCTTGGACGGCGTGGAGAAGGCCAAGAGCGGCCATCCGGGAGCGCCGCTGGGCTGCGCGCCGATGGCCTATCTGCTGTTCCACAAGCTGATGAAGCATAATCCGGCGCACTCGAAGTGGGCCGATCGGGACCGCTTCGTGCTGTCGAACGGGCACGCGTCGATGCTGCTCTACAGCTCGCTGTTTCTTGCGGGCTACAAGGTGACGCTGGAGGATCTGAAGAGCTTCCGCACATGGGGATCGAAGACGCCGGGGCACCCTGAGTACGGCTTGACCGATGGCGTTGAGGCGACGACCGGGCCCCTTGGACAGGGATTCGGAATGGGCGTGGGCATGGCCATTGCGGAGAAGCACCTGGCGGCGACTTACAACCGTCCGGGCTTTAGCGTGGTGGATCATCACACGTTTGTAATGTGCGGCGACGGCGATCTGATGGAGGGCCTGTCGCATGAGGCGGCCTCGCTGGCGGGAACGCTCGGGCTGGGTAAGTTGATTGTGCTTTACGACGACAATCTGATCTCGCTCGACGGGCCGACGGACTGGAGTTTTACCGAGAATGTTTACGACCGCTTCGAGGCCTACGGCTGGCACGTGCACCGCGTGATGGACGGCAACGATGTGGAGGGTATTGAGGAAGCCATCGTAGCGGCGAAGGCCGAGAGCGGCAAACCATCTTTGATTGGCGTGCGCACGGTGATCGGCTACGGCAGCCCACTTGCGGGAACAAACAAAGTGCACGGCGAAGCCATGAGCGCGGCGGATGCGGCGGCGACGAAAAAGTTCTTCGGGTTCCCCGAGGACCAGAATTTTTATGTCCCGGACGATGCGCTGGCGAACTGGCGCGAGGCGGTTAAGCGCGGCGCGGACTTTGAGGCGGAGTGGAACAAGCTGTTTGCCGGGTACAAGGCCGCATTTCCCGGGCAGGCGGCGGAGTTTGAGCGCACGCAGGCGGGCGCGTTGAAGGCGGGATGGGAGAAGGCGATTCCCAGCTTCGGGACGGAGAAGCCCATCGCCACGCGCAACGCGGGACAGCAGGTGATGAACGCGATCTTCGACGCAGTGCCGGAGCTGATCGGCGGGGCGGCGGATTTGACGGCGTCGACGAAGACGATTTTCAAAAATTCGGCACATTTTGCCGCGGATCCCGCGGGGCGCAATGTGTTTTTCGGAGTGCGCGAGCTGGGGATGTGCGCGGCGGTAAACGGAATGGCGGTTCACGGAGGGTTGATACCATTCGGATCTACATTTTTCGTGTTTTCCGATTATGCCAAGCCGGCGCTGCGCATTGCGGCGATCATGGAAGCGCACTCGCTGTTTGTGTTTACGCACGATTCGATTGGAGTGGGTGAGGACGGGCCGACCCACGAGCCGATTGAGCACCTGATGGCGCTGCGCGCGGTGCCGCACATGACGGATTTTCGTCCGGCAGATGCCAATGAAACGGCGGCGGCGTGGAGGCTGGCGCTGGAGCGCAAGGGGCCGGCGTTCTTCGCGCTGACGCGGCAGGATGTGCCGGTGATCGACGTGTCAAAGCGCGACATGTACGCGAGCGTAAGCAAGGGCGCGTACGTGCTGGAGGATGCGGCGAACGCGAAGGTGGTTCTGATTGCGACGGGATCTGAAGTGAGCGTGGCGCAGGGCGCGGCGAAGCTGCTGGCCGCGGACGGGATCGGCGCGCGCGTGGTGAGCATGCCGAGCTGGAAGATTTTCGATGAGCAATCGGCGGAGTACAAGGCCAGCGTGTTGCCGGCGGGCGTACCCAAACTGGCGGTGGAAGCGGGCGCGACGCTGGGATGGTGGAAGTATGTGGGACTCGACGGCGACGTGGTGGGGCTCGACCGCTTCGGCGCTTCGGCTCCCGGGCCGATCGTGATGAAGGAGCTTGGATTCAGCGCGGAGAATGTGGCGGTGCGGGCGAAGAAGATTTTGAAGTAGCGGAGTTAGCCGCGTTTCGCGCGTGTTAGCGGAGCTGGCGGAGTTAGAAAAGGCTCAGCGTCGCTGAAGGCGATCCTAACTCAGCTAACATCGCCGACTCAAGAAGGGATAATTGTGAAACTTGTCATTGCTTCCGATCATGCGGGATTTGCTCTGAAGGAAGAGTTGCGCGCCAACCTGACGGCGGCCGGTCACGAGGTTGTCGACCTGGGAGCGTGCACGTACGAACCTGAGGACGACTATCCCGACTTTGCCGTGAAAGTGGGCGAGGCCGTGAAGGCGGGCGTGGCTCCACGCGGCATTGTCATCTGCGGCAGTGGCGTGGGTGTGTGCATTGCGGCGAACAAGATTCCCGGCATTCGCGCGGGGATTTGCCACGATACGTATTCGGCGCACCAGGGCGTGGAGCACGACGACATGAATGTGCTGGTGCTGGGCGCGAGAATCATCGGCTCCGCGCTTGCGTTCGAGCTGGCGCACACATTCATCGCGGCCAAGTTTCAGGCGCAAGAGGGCCGGTTTGAACGGCGATTCAAGAAGGTGCTGGCGATCGAGGCCAAGTACCTGTGGGCAGACGGACCGAAGCAAGCGGGCTAAGTCTTTCATTTTCTCACTCACCCACAATGTTCCCCTTCGACGTAATTCTTTTCGATGTTGGCGGAGTCCTGCTGACCAACGGCTGGGACCGCGGGGAACGCGCGGCCGCCGTGGCACATTTCGGCCTGGATGCGGCGGCGCTCGAGACCAGACATGCCGCGGTGATGGAAGCCTGGGAGTGCGGCGAGATCGATCTCAATCAATATCTCGACGCGGCAGTGTTCTATGAGCCGCGCGCGTTTTCGCACAGCGAGTTTTTCTCTTTCATGATCGCCCAATCGCAGCGGTTGCCCCATGGAGCTTTGCACATTCTTGCGGAGCTTGCGGAATCGAATCCATGTATGATTGGCGCCCTGAACAACGAAGCTCGCGAAACCAACGAATTTCGCTTTGGCCACTTTGGCCTGCGCCGGCATTTCAAGGTTGCGTTCAGCTCTTGTTACATGGGCTTGCGCAAGCCGGAGCCGGCGATCTACCGGAGGGCGCTGGATATTCTTGGTTGCAAGCCCGAGCGTGTTCTCTTCATTGACGATCGCGAGGAAAATGTAGCTGGCGGTTTGGCGGCGGGAATGAGGGCGATCCAGTTTACGGGGGCAGATGCGCTGCAGGCAGCGTTGGAAGAGTTGGGAGTGTTTTGAGGGGCAGCTGCTAGCTCTTAGTTTTTCGCTGGATGAGGGCGAGGGGCGTGAATCAGTTTTTTACGCCTTAGTACGGTTGCGGGCGCGATCGAGGACCACGCGCAACAGATAGATAAAGACCAGAATATTGATAGTGAGCAGGCCGACGCGGACCCACGTGAGGCGGCGGACGATTTCCAGCATCTCCCAGGGAAGAAATGAGGCGGTAATGGCGAGAGTCAGGAACTCCCCCCAGGCCTTTTCGAGATAGAGGCCGATGCCTTCGACCAGAGTGAGTGTGGCGTAGCAATAGGCGACGATACTAATGCGCTCGAGGACGCGGCCGCTGATGAGCGGGGCTTTACGGAGGACGAAGATGACCAGCCGCGACTCGGGGTCGAAACGCAGGTGGCGGGCAAAGAGTTCGATCTGGTCGGCTATGTTTTTGTGGAGCAGATGGTGCGCGCCGATGCCGATGGCGAAGAAAAACAGAGCATGGAGAAATTTGTAGACCGCGATGAGAACCAGCACACGGTTGTGGCTGTGGGTGTGGGAGCGAACTGGAAAAGGGCGGCGTGCCATGGGGCTGAGGAATCTGCTGCCTTCAAGGGTATACGATGCCGGCGGGCGGGGTAAGTTGGTGCTATTCCACCCTTGCGACAGTAAGAAGTCGCAAGGATGAGGCACGGGAAGGTTCCTTTTCAAGCGGCCGGAGATCTAGCGGTTGATATGCGCGTTTTCAAGCAGAATATAGGGGCCGCCCGCGGCGGCCGTCACTGAAAGATCGTGGGCCGTCACGGTTGCGTCGCTGACGGTGATGCCCTTTTGCGCGGCGATCTGGACATGGTTAAGCGTGATGGTGGTGATGGGGCTTTCGGGAAGGCCGACGATCGTGCCCGCTTCCTTGGCGCCGATCGCTTTGAGATTGCTGATGTGGATGTCGTGAAAGCGCGGGGTGAGGCGCGTGACCGGCTGAGCGGTGTCGTGCTGGGGAATGTGCGGATAGTACTCGGTGATGAGAATGGGCGTGCCGACATTTTCCATGGTCAGGTCGCGGAAGTCGAAGTTACCGATGTCGCCGCCGCGATCGCGATTGGACTTGATGCGCACGCCACTGGCCGTGTCTTTGAAGTGGATGCGTCGCGCGCGGACGCGCTGGACACCGCCGGCAATTTCGCTGCCCATGGACATGCCGTGGCCGTGAAGAAATGTGCAGTCGGTGATGGTGATGTCGGTGGACGGAGCATCGGGGCCGGGCGAGTTAGGTTGGCCGGACTTGATAGCGATATTGTCGTCGCCGGTGTCGATGGTCATGTGAGAGATGGTGACGTGGCTCGATGAGAAGGGATCGATGCCGTCAGTATTGGGAGAGCGCGCGGGGGCCAGAATTTTACCGTTGCGGATGACGACATCGTCGGAGTAGTAGGGCACGACCTGCCAGGATGCCGAGTTCTGGATGGTCACGTTCTCAATGAGGATGTGCTTGCAGTGATCGAAGAGGATGAGGCGGGGGCGCATGGCGGCGACGAAATTGGAGCCGGCGCGATGCGCGTAGACGGCGTCCCACCAGGGTTTTCCGTTGCCGTCGATGGTGCCGCCGCCGCGGATGACGATGTGCTCCGCGTTGGTCGCGCTGATGAGCGGCTGCAATGCTTTTTCGCGCAGCTCTTCGACTTCGGGATAGTCGGCGCGGGCTTGCGAGCCGAGGAGTGTGGCGCCGGCATCGACCTCAAGAGTGATGTGGCTCTTGAGCACGATGGGTCCGGTGAGGAAGGTTCCCGAGGCCAGGCGCACGGTGCCGCCGCCTTTGGCTGCGCAGGCCTCGATGGCGCCCTGAATGGCGTGCGTATCTTTGGTGACGCCGTCGCCCTTGGCACCGTAGGCGGTGACGTCGCAGAGGCGCGCGGCATTTGCGAATTTGCAGCAGACGGTCAAAAACAAGACGCAAAGGATGCCACGCGAAAAGGTTCGCGCGGTGACGAAAGCTGCGGGTTGCGGCATGGAAATCCCTCAGGGGCTAAAGCTCCGTATTCTTCTGCATTGTTCGGCCCGGCTAAAGCCGTGCCCTTGTTACAGAACCTTGTGAATCCTCGTCGACCATGATGCCGGCGAGGGGAAGATCGTGTACTTACAGTGTGCGAGTTTATGAAACACTTTCTACGAAGGATGCTTGTACTATGGCGGGGCGGGGGAGAGCAATATGAATCTGCGAGCGAATGGGAAAGAGAAGCGTCGCGGGAGATGCGGAATGGCCGGATGGGGGCTCGGGAACAGACTGGCTTTCGGCGCGAGCCTGGCGCTGCTTGCCATGGCTGCCGCTCCGCTGACGGCGCAGATGAGCGATGCAGCGGCGAAGAAGTTGCGGGAGAAGATTCGCGCGGCGTTGTTTGTTCCCAATCCGCTGCCGGCGCTGGACGCGAAAAACCTCGGAAGTTTCAAAGTGGAGCCGGGAGTGGTGGCGGAGCGCGTGACGTATGCGACGGAGTACGGACTGCGCGTTCCGGCGATTGTGTACCGGCCGGAGAAGGTGCGCGGCAGGATTCCGGGAATCGTGGTGGTGAACGGTCACGGCGCCGACAAGACGAGCTGGTACTCGTGGTACACGGGCGTTGAGTATGCGCGCGCGGGGGCCGTGGTGCTGACGTACGACATGATTGGCGAGGGCGAACGCAACGACGAGCACAAGGACGGCACCAGCGAACACGACAAGCTGATCGACGTTCCGGGCGTGCCGCAGCGTATGGGCGGGCAGATGCTGACGGACGTGATGCAAGCGGTTTCGTATCTGAAGAGCCGGCCGGAGGTGGATGCGAAACGCATTGCGGTGATGGGATTTTCGATGGGCTCGTTTGTGGTATCGATCGCGGGCGCAGTGGACGATCGCATTCATGCCGTGCTGCTGACGGGAGGTGGCGATCTGGATGGGCCGGGGGGATATTGGGCGACGAGCCATAATGTGATGTGCCAGAGCGGGCCGTACAATGCGCTGGAATTTCTGGGCGACAGGGGCGCTGTGCTGTTTGCGCTACAAGCAAAGCGCGGGCCGACATTTATTTTTAACGGGACCAATGACACGGTGGTGGCGATTCCGACACACGGACCGGATTTCTTTGACGATTTGCGCAAGCGGACGATTGCGGAACTGGGATCGGACAAGAACGTGTTCACGACCTATTTCGATCCGGGGGCGAGCCATCGGCCGGCGTGGGTGACGAAGATTGCGGCGCAGTGGCTTGCGGACAATTTGTATTTTGCCAACTGGAAGAGCGGTCAGATTGCGGCGTTGCCGACGATCAGGATTGGAGATTGGGCGGCGAAGAATGGCGTGGAGTTCAACAAAAGTGCGCAACGGGAAGACCGCGACGCCGGGCTGGTGGCGATCGATGTCAACGTGCCGAGACTGACGCCGGAGCAGTTGAGCGTGCTGCCGAGGGCGGAGTGGGAGAAGCAACGCGAAGAGTTTGTGTACTCGGTGTGGGCGCGGGACGCGATTGCGGACGCGGAGAAGAGTAAGTAGAGCGGAGTTGGCGGGGTTAGCGGAGCTAGCGGGGAGTTAGATTGGCCCTGTGCTGGCCTCTGATTGGCCTGGCTATTTCTTGAGGTGCAGAAGGGAGTTGCGGTCGAGGGGCTCGCCATTGAGGATGATGGCGGAGATGCGGCGCGCATTCCAGATGTTGGCGGCGGGATCGGCGTCGACGACGAGGATATCGGCGCGGCGGCCGGCGGCAATGAGGCCGAGCTCGTTCCAGCCAAATTGGAGCGAATAATTGTTGGTGGCGGCGGCCAGGGCTTCGCGTGGCGAGAGGCCGAGGCGAACCAGTAGCTCCAGCTCCGTGTGAAGCGAGATGCCGGGCATGGTGCCCATAGAGTCAGCACCGGAAGCGGCTAGATAGTGAGGAAAATCCGCGAAGATGGTTTGATTGATGCGCCAAAAACGGAGCGCAGTGAGCCCGGCTTTTTTTTGCAAATCTTCTTCCATCCAGCGTTGCGCGGCGGCGGGCAGACGGTGATCCCATGTGGAGAGCGGGTAGATCATTTCGCCAGTGGCGGGGTCGGAAGTATGAAACATGCGGCCGGGATCGAGTAGGGCCGCGGCGGGTTCTTTCCAGAGATTGCGATGCCCGGGCAGATTGACGTAATAGAGGCTGAAGCTGGGCATAAGCGCGGCGTGGTGTGCGGCGATGAAGTGAGCGTAGTTGCGCAGGCGGAGATCGGTGGGCGAGACGTGCTCTGAATAATCGAAGGCGGTGCTGGCCGCGGAGCCGTCGGGATCGTCGGTGAGCGGGCGTTGCAGTTCGTCGGGAATTACGCCGAGGACATAGCGATCCATCTGCGGCAGGGCGTCGACGCCGGCCTCAATGCCGACGCGATACGGCGTGGCCACAAAGATGCCGTAGGTGACAAGGCCCATCTCGTGGGCGCGGCCGATAATCCATTGGGAATTGGCGGCGGTGAGATGGGGCGACAGCAGCAGCACGCGCGTGCCTAGGTGCGCGGTGTCGACCATTTGCCGCGCCGTATCCTGCGGGCTCAACTCGGCGGGATGCAATCCTTCGCGCAGCTTGGAGACCCACTCGGGCTGGCGCGCCAGCAGGCTCCAGTCGTCCGTCACGCCAATCGTATCGATGGCGTAGACGTGCGGAGAGGGCTCGGCGCCGAAATCGATAAATCCGCGTTGATAGTCGGCGCGGGCGACCACGGTGGTGACGCCCATATAGAGGTTGGCGTTGGCCTGGGCTTGCGAGTTCAGGCCGGCGAAGCCGTCGATGAGACCGGGAATGAGAAATTTTCCCGTGCAGTCGATGATGCGCGCGCCTTTGGGGACGGGCACTTCGCCGGGGAGGCCGACGGCGGTGACTTTGCCTTCGCGGATGACGACGATGGCATCGGGAATGTCGTGGGCGGAGTGGCCCCAATTGGCGACATCGACGACCGTGCCGCCGGCAAGAACCAAGGGCGCCGTGGGCTCAACCTGTGGGTGGGCCGAAACGGACGCTAAAGCCAATCCGCAGATGAGCGCGGCAAAAGAACAATAACTTCGCATTACAAGATCAGCCTGATGTGGATTGTCGCACAGGGGGCTGGGGCTGCGAGGCTAGCGGAGTTGGCGGGGGTTAGCAATCCCTCCCACCCTAAAGCTCGCCGCGTTGCGCCGAGCCTTAGGATGGGGCAACCCGCATCCGTTTGGAACCGCTGAGGACTGCGGCGGCGGCGACGATGAAGATGGGAAAACACTCGAGCGAGTAACGCGGCTCGGAATTTTCCATGGTGCCAAGCAGCAAACAGCGCAGGAGGATATAACCGCCCAGCATCCACGGCCAAGGCACGCGACGGCGGAGAAAGGCCCATGCCGCGGCGGCCACGTAAAAGAGATTGATGAGGCCGAACAGAATTGCCCAGACGGTTTGCGCGGGGTGGTCGCTGGGGGGCCACCAGAAGACTTCGAGATTGAACTCCTCGGTGCGGGGGCGAAACATCATGTCGGCGATGCGGGCGAGCGGAAGCGCTACATAGTAACGGAAGGGATGGGCGTGGATGCGCTCGGCGGCGAGGGCGCCGAAACGGTGATCGAGATCGGCGGAGACAGAGATGGTGTGGTTGTACTCGTCGAGTAGGGCGAGGGTTTGCGCGCGCTGGTCGGGCGAATCAAAGGCGCGCGCGGGCAAATCGTCGGGATCGATGGGACCGACGCCAACCTGCCAGAAAACCACCGCGGTGGATGTGTACTCGACAGACCAGGTGCGGATCCAGCGATAGACGCCGACGTTGGCGCGATCGCCGGGATCGCCGAGATAGCGCGGAGCCAGCGGCTGAAAGACCTTGAAGGTAATCCAATTGCGCAGCGTCCACACGGCGAGCGGGGCCAGGGCGACGGCGCAGTAGATGGACGTGGTGGTGAGGCTGCGGCGCAGTGCGAGACGAAAATTTGGTTCGGCGCGACCGCGGAGGATGTAGAAAAACAATCCTGCGGCGAGCGCAACAGAAAGCAGCGCGCCGTCGGGCCGCAACAGCATGGCGAGGGCTGAAGCGCATCCGGCGAGAATTACGGCGCGCGTGTCAACGAAATGGAGGCCGGCCGCTTCTGCTGAGAGGATGCGGCCTGCGGCGTAAATTCCAAGCGACACGGCAAAGATGGAGAGGCACTCGGTCATGGCAGTGCCGGCTTCAGCAGCTGTGAAGGGACAAAGCACGGCGAGAGCGAGGGCGATTTCACCGGCTCGCGGCGAGATGAAGCGGTAGCCGAAGGCGGCCAGGAGAAGGCATCCGACGATGTCGATGACGGACTGGAAAAGATAGAGAGCGACGAGCCATCCGCTGTGGGGAAGGCTGCCGAATAGCTGATTAAAGACGGCGAGAAGGATGGGATAGGCGGGCAGGCGGAAGAGGCTGGGGGCGAGATCGTCGCCGGAGCCGAGGCCGTAGACCCAGTGGTGCAGCAGATTGCGGCCGAGCTCGAGATAGTCCCAGGTATCGTCGTCAATGGTGCGGGGAGACCAGATGAAGTAGAGGCGGAGGATGAACCCGAGCGCGATCCAGAGCGGCCAGCGGCGCGGCCAGCGGGAAGGACTTAGCGACGGGAACATAGATAGAAGGATACAGCGAGCCCGCGGAGATAGTGGTGTTGATGACGACAGTGGGAAGGTTGGGTTCTTGCGATCCCCGGTCCCCAAATGCGAGGGACCGGGGGCACCTCGATGGGTATAGACGATGTGGCGCCGCTCTAGCTGGCCACGAGAGTGGCGCGGCGGCGGCCGGCTAGTAGCGGAAGCACCTGGGTGTAGGCGGCTTCTACGGAGAGGCCGTACTTCGCGCGGAGCGCATCGACTTTGCCGTGTTCGATGAACTGGTCCGGCCAGCCGATGCGGACGACGGGAACGGCGAGGCCGAGTTCATCAAGGGCTTCAACTACCGCGGTGCCGAAGCCGCCCATTTTTACGTGATCCTCAAAGGTGACGAAAGCGGCTACGCGCTTGGCGTAACGCTCGATCACTTCGCGGTCAATTGGTTTAATAAAGCGGGGGTTGATGACGGCGGCGGAGTAGCTGTCGCGCGCGAGAGTGGCGGCGAGGCCTTGGGCCAGCGAAATCGTGGGACCGAGGCCGAAGATGGCAACGTCAGAGCCGTCGGTGAGGACTTCAGCCTTGCCTATGGGAAGGATTTGCGGCTCGGGCTTGCGGACCACGCCGGCCACGGCGCCGCGCGGATAGCGAATGGCGCTGGGACCTGGAATTTCCATTGCGGTCTTAAGCATGTCGGCGAGCTCGTCTTCATCTTTCGGCGACATAAGCACGATGCCGGGAATGCCGCGCAAGTAGGCGATATCGAAGAGGCCGTGATGCGTAGGGCCATCGTCGCCAGAGAGTCCGGCGCGATCCATGCAAAAGAGGACGGGAAGATTCTGCAGGCAGACGTCGTGAACGATGGGATCGAAGGCGCGTTGTAGAAACGTGGAATAAATCGCGCACACCGGTCGGTAGCCGCGCGTGGCCATGCCGGCGGCGAATACGACGGCGTGCTCCTCGGCGATGCCCACGTCGAAGTAGCGCTTGGGATGGCGAGGGCGGAAGAGATCGAGGCCGGTGCCGTTGGGCATGGCCGCAGTGATGGCGACGATGCGGTCGTCCTTTTCGGCGAGGTCGGCGAGGGTGTTGGCGAAGACTTCGGCGTAGGTGGCGGAGCCGTCGGGAGTCTGGCCGGTTTCAGGATCGTAGGGGCCGAGGCCGTGGAATTTCTTTTGCCCTTCGAGCGCGGGTTGAAAGCCACGGCCCTTCTGCGTGAGGATGTGCAGCAGGACGGGGTGGTCGAGGGTTCGGAGGAATTTGAATGTCTCGACGAGCAGCGGAATGTTGTGTCCGTCGATGGGGCCGAAGTACTCCAAGCCAAATTCTTCAAACATCATGGAGGCCCAGAGAAAACCCTTGGCGGCCTCTTCAGCGCGGCGCACGACTTTGGCGGCGGTCTTGCCGCCGATGCGCTCGATGAGCTGCGTGGCCTTGTCGTGAAGGTGTTTATAGCGCTCGTTGGTGACGATGCGATGGAGGTAACGGGCCACGGCGCCCACATTGCGGTCGATGGACCACTCATTGTCATTGAGGACCACGATCATACGCTTGGTTTGCGAGGCGATGTTGTTCATCGCTTCGAAGGTGATGCCGTTGGTGAAGGCGGCGTCGCCGGCGACGGCGATGACGTTTTCGTGCCCCCCGGCCAGGTCGCGGGCTACGGCCATGCCGAGTGCGGCAGAAAGCGCAGTACCGGCGTGGCCGGCTCCGTAGCTGTCGTGCTCGCTTTCGGTGCGGAGCATGAAGCCATTCAGGCCGCCGGGCTGGCGGATGGTGTCAAAACGGTCGCGGCGGCCGGTGAGGATTTTGTGGACATAGGCCTGATGGCTGACGTCGAAGAGGATCTTGTCGTCGGGCGTGTTGAAGACTGCATGCAGAGCTAGCGTGAGCTCGACCACGCCGAGATTGGGGCCGAGATGGCCGCCGGTCTTGGACAAGGTCTGAATGAGGAAGTCGCGGATTTCCTGGGCAAGCTCGGTGAGCTGCGCGGGATTGAGGCGCTTTACGTCAGCGGGAGAGTTGATGGAGTCCAGCAGTGTTCCCATTCACGTCCTTTTCCCGGGAAAGGCCGGGCTTCGAAGCGAAAAAGCCCCCTGCACGGGGGTCTTTGTATGAGGCTTCGCCTCCTCTTAGTATACCTGTGCAAAGGGTACAGCCTTTGCAGTGTTAGACGCCTTGGATGGGGCGGAGTTTGACAGAATTCCGGGCACGAGCGGGGCGGAAAATGCGGCGGCTGGAGAGGCTAGTATGATCTTAAGTAAATCATTGAAAGAGAAATACTTAGTTTGCAATTGAAGCCATTATGGAAGAGGGCTTCACGAGACCGGAAGCCCCGCGGTTGCTCTATACTTGAACCCCGACGAAAACGGGAGGTTGCGCGATGCGGAAATGGGCGGTGCTTCTGCTTTTGGCGGTCTCGGCCTGGCCGGCGATGGCGGCCAAGGGCGTGACGGTGGGGCAGGTGGAGGATTTGCTGGACAAGCTCCACGGGAAGTCTGATGGCAAGGTGGCAGAAGAGCTCTCAGACCTGGAGTTGACGGAGCGGGTGAGCCCGGTCCGGCTGGCGCACTGGGAGAAGAATTTCCCGGGGAGCCGAAGCCACGAGGCGCTGATCAAACTGGCCGATCTCGCGGCATTTTTGAACCCTCCCGCTGAGGACGTGGTGCCGATTCCCGGGCCGGACAACGCGACCCAGGAGCGAATGCTGGCGATGGCCGCGCAGTACGTGAAAACCACGATCACGCGGCTGCCGAATTTTATTGCGACGCGGGAAACTACGCACTTTGAAGACGCCCCCTCCATGCAGATGGGGGTTGGCGTTGCACCGGTTATGAGCGGAAGGATTGGGCGCTCCACGGCCACCCTGGGACCCTCGATGAATAGTACCGAATACAAGTCTCTGCACAGTTCAAGCACTTCCAGCACCACGGTCACGTACCGTGATGGCTATGAGGTGCACGGCACGGATACCGAGCCGGGCAAGTACCCAAACAAGCCAGCGACGGGGTTGACGACCATGGGCGAATTTGGCCCCATTCTTTCCGTGGTGGTGGGCGACGTCCTGCGCAGTGAAGCGACATGGCAACGATGGGAACAAAGACCGAGCGAGGGCGGGAGCGAGCCGGCGGCCGTGTTTCGATATACCGTACCCGCGGAGCAATCGAATTACATGGTGGGGATTCCGTCCGGAGGCACGGTCAAAGATGTCTATCCCAGCTACCACGGAGAGATCGCGATCGATCCGGCGACAGGCGCTATTCTGCGCATCAGCGTGGTTTCGGAGCTGCCACCGCCCTGGCAGGCGATACAGACGGCAGTTCTGGTGGAGTATGCGCCGGTCATGATTGGCGAACAGAACTACATTTGCCCGGTGCGCGGCATAGCGTTCTATAAGGCGCCGGTGGCGAATGCGGCCGCGGCGCAACAGCGGTCGGCGGTCGACATGCAGACGCAGATCAACGACGTTGCCTTTACGCAGTATCACTTGTTTCGCTCGAAAGCGCGCATCGTGACAGGGGAAGGCGGACAGGGAGATGCGCCGGCAGGATCTCCGGCGGCAACGCCTGCGCTGGCCCCTGCAGCGCCCACGGGAGCGACGCCTGAGGGACATCAGCCGTAGTTGCACGGGAAGATTCGATTGCGGGCGTCAATGAAGCGGAGCGCCAGGGCGTGGAGCGGCGCCGTGGAGCAGCGCGACCAGCAGAATGGCTCCCAGAGCCACCAGAACCAGATCCTGAAAGACGTCGGTGAAGGCCATCAAAGCGGCCTGCTGCTGAAGGATACGATAGACGGCGGCCAGAGCCTGGGGCGCGCCGTTGCCGAAAGAGGCGCACTCCATGGAGAGGAATCTGCGGATGCCGTGCAGATCCTGGAGCAGGAGGAGATTATTTGGGGTGAGGTCCTGGCCGAGCATGGTTTGATGCATCTGGCTGCGGCGCGCCAGCAAGGTGCTGACCCAGGCGATGCCCACACTGCCGCCCACATTGCGCATCAGGCTCAGGGCGCCGGTGGCGGAGCCGATCTGATCGCGGCGCAAAGGCGCGGTTCCGAGGATATTGACGGGAACGAAGAGGAAGCCCATCGCCGACCCGGCGAGAATCTGCGGCCAGAAGACCGTCCATGCGTTGATGGAGAGGTTGATTTGCGAGAGGCGGAATGAGGCCGCGGCGAGAACCAGGAAGCCGAATATTGCGATCAGACGCCCATCGATCTTGCGCACCAGGATGCCGACCAGAACCATGGAAATGACGGCGCCCAGGCCAAGCGGCGCGGTGGCGATGCCCGATGCCAGAGAGGAATAGCCGAGGAGCAGTTGCAGAAACTGCGGCGTGAGCAGGCCAATACTGTAAATGAGCACACAGGTGAGGAAGATGAGAACGGTGGCGATGGAGAAATTGCGTATCGCAAACAGGCGCAGGTCGACCATGGGCTTCTCGACGCGCAATTCGCGCCAGACAAAGACCACAAAACCGGAGACGGCGAGAACGGCCATGATGCGGATAAACTGCGAGCCGAACCAGTCGTCTTCCTGGCCTTTATCGAGGAAGATTTCCTGGCAGCCGAGCCAGAGCGAGAGCGCGACGAGGCCGAAGGTGTCGAGCGGGCCGGGTTTGGAGTGGCGCACCCAGGGTGGATCTTCGACCGTCTGCTGAATGGCCCACATGGCGAGGAGGCCGAAGGGAATGTTGATGTAGAAGATCCAGCGCCAGGAGTAGCTATCGGTGAGCCAGCCGCCCAGGACGGGTCCGACGACAGGCGCTACCACAACGCCGAGCCCGAAGAGGGCCTGCGCGATGCCTTGCTTGCGCGGAGGAAAGCTTTCCATGAGGATGGCCTGCGAGATGGGGGCCAATGCGCCGCCGCCAATGCCCTGAATAATGCGCATCACCAGCAGCATGGGCAGATTGACGGAGAGTCCGCAAAACAACGACGACACCGTGAAGAGAAAGATGCAGAAGAGCAGGAAGCGTTTGCGCTGGAAGCGATTGCCGAGCCACGCGGTGAGGGGAAGCACGACCGCGTTGGAAATGAGGTAGGAGGTAAGCACCCAGGTGGCTTGCGAGTAAGAGGCCGACATGCTGCCGGCGATGTGGTTCAGGGCGACGTTGGCGATGGTGGTGTCGAGCACCTCCATGAAGGTGGGCATGATGACCGAAACCGCGATGAGCCAGGGATTGACAGAGGGCCGCCAGGCTTCCTGATCCGCGTTGTTATAGGCGAAGCTTTCTGACGCCATGACGCCGCACCTATCAGCGGCTCTTTCCTTTGCGGCTCTTTTTTTGCGGATAGATCATAAAGAAGTCATCGACCGCCTGGCGCACGCGCTTGAGTACAACGCGCCGGCTCCAGGCCAGGCCGGGGTCGAGCATGCCGTTCAATAGAAAGTCGCCGAGAACGAGGGAGACGAATCGATCTGCGGCGCGGCGGTAGTTGGGGTGTCCGATGCGGCGGGAGCGCAGGTACTCGGCTAGCAGCGCGTAACCGCGCTCAGAGCACTGGAGTCGAAGCTGACGTGCGAGGCGGGGAAAACTCCGCGCTTCGGCAATCACGATGCGGTAAAGGGCCTGGAACTCGGGGTTCGTAAATAAACCCAGCACGGTTTGCCCGATCTCGATGAGTGCAACGCGGGGCGGCTGCTCCGAAGCGATGTAGGAGTCGTGGCGGGCGAAGAGTTTTTCGGTGTGCGCGCCGATCACGCCGACGAAGAGATCCGCCTTGGTGGGGAACAGCGCATAGAGGGTCTGCTTGGAGGTGTGGGCGCGGCGGGCGATTTCGTTGGTGTTAGTGCGCTGGAACCCCTTTTCGAGGAAGACAGCGGCGGTGGCGCCGAGAATGCGCGTGCGTTCGATTTCGCCGAGCGGGGGGCGGCCGCGCGAAGGGTGAGAGGGTTTGAGATTCGGCTTTATCCGGCGAGCCATGAATTATAGTACCCATGAGTACATTTAATCTGATCCGAGTATAGCGCGATGGGCCTGGGCCGGCAAAATGCAGCCGCACGGTCGCGCGTTGTAGGATGGGCCTGAGAGAGCTCCGGCTCGTTGGAGGCTAAGAAAATGGACGGATTTCGGACTATTCTTACATCTTTGGTTTTGATTGCCGGATTGACGGCAGGTTTGGGTGGGGGCGCGGCGCGGGCGCAGTTACCGGAGCCGGGAATGACCCAGCAGGCCCCGAATCCGCTCACGGATGCGACTGCAAAGCCGGGCAAGATACTGCTCTACGACTTGGAAGCGCGTTTTGCCAAGGACGTGCTGGAACGCGGAGGCGCGGGTTTTACCGACTGGTTCGCCGACGACGGCGTGGCGCTGGGTAATGGGGCGGCGCCGCTGGTGGGCAAGGTGGCCATTGCCAAGGGCGCGAACTGGTCGCCGAAGGACTATGAGCTGACCTGGACGCCGGCCGATGCGATGATGGGGCCCTCCGGCGATATGGGCTATACGTGGGGCCACTTCGAGGGACGAAGCAAAGACGCCAACGGAAATCCCGTGCTGACTAGCGGGCGCTACATCACCATCTGGCGCAGGCAGACGGACGGCACCTGGAAGGTGGTGCTGGATGCCGGGGCGAACGAGCCGCCGGCGGCGGGAGATTGCTGCAAATTGCCGGGACATTGAAAGACGGGGAGTGAAGAGAGCGAAGTAAGTGAAGAGGCTCTGAAGGCGCTTCTCCCAGTTGCTGACGGTCTGCGCCGCGTTCTTTTCACGGATTTCACTGTTTTCACTTCCTTCACTCGTTCGCGTATTTCTGCTCCGCGGTTCCCCCAATCGCGGATAGTAACTATCTTCAAGTGCCCATCGTAACTTCGAGCGAATCGAACGCGCGAAAAATTGCGGGTACTTGGGTTGTAAGTCTTTTGCACACAATTACCTACTTTGGGGAAGAGCCAACTGTGTCAATCACCCGGATACTAACAATTGGGTGCGTGTAACTATGTGCGCAGTGCTCGGTTCGCAAGGCGGCGAGAACCAGGATATGGGCGTGCGTTCGGAGCTATGTGTCTTCGATCGCAACTCCGACCCCGGGCTGGACGAGCTGACTGAGCTTGCCGCGGTGTTGTGCAATGCTGACTACGCTTATCTGGGCTGGATGGACTACAACCGGCTTTGGTTCAGATCGCGCTACGGATTCCGTGGGAGCGACCAGCCGCGCGCGGCCACGGCCTGCCAGTGGATGCTGGAAAAGGGCCAGCCGCTGCTGATCGCGGATGCCAGCCAGGATCCGCGCTTCCCGCCCACCGGCATACCGCTGCCCAATGCCGATCCCTGCCTTTCCTATGCGGGCGTTCCGCTGCTTTCCGGTGACATGCAGATCGTTGGCACGTTAGCGATGCTGGCGCGCACGCCGGACCGATTCAAGCCGGAGCATCTGACTCTGCTGGAAACTCTGGGACGGCAGGTGGTGACGCGGCTGGAGTTGTACAGCCGCATTCGCATGCAGGAACAAGCGCAGCGGCAACGGCAGCGGACCGAGCGGGCGCTGGCCATCGAGCGCTGCTTTGTGGCTGCCACACTGGACTCGATTCCCGCGCTGGTGACGGTGCTGGATACGGCGGGGCGCGTGGTGAGGATGAACGAACCCTGCTCGCAGTTGACCGGAATAAGTTTGGCCCACGCCATCGGGCTGCCGTTTGTGGAGGAATTTCTGGAGGAGAGGGACCGCTCGTGGGTTGTGAGCAAATTGCGCGACGCGGTGGTGGGGCAGGGGAGCGGGCCGCATGAAACGGCCTGGCGAGGAGTGGGCGGCAGTTCGCGGCGCGTGAGCTGGACACTGCGGCCTCTGCAAGGGCCGACGGGCGAGATCCAGTATTTGATTGTGAGCGGGCAGGACGTGACCGACCAGCGCGCGATGGAGAAGGCGCTGCTCTCGAGCGAGATCCGCTATCGCGAGATGGTGGAGAACAGTTTGGGGTTTGTCTTCACCTGCTCAATGGAGGGACGGGTGACTTCGCTGAACGCGTTTACCGCGGAGACCCTGGGGTATCGTCCCGAAGATATGGTGGGGCGCATGCTGACGGAGTTGATGGACGCGACGGGGGTGGCCACATTCCAGGATTGCCTGAACACAGTGGAAACGGACGAGGAGTGGCAGGGAGCGCTGTCGTTGCGGCGCAGCGATGGAGTGTACCGGCGCTTTGCGGTGCACAGCCGGAGCATGCAACTGGCCGGCGAGCGCTCCTTTGCGATCGTGCACGGCATGGACGTAACCGAGCAGTACGAGGCCGAGGAAGCGTTGCACCTGGCCACACGGCAACGCGAACTGATTCTGGAGTCGGTGGGGGACGGCATCTTCGGCATCGACCTGGACGGCAAGGTGACGTTTATTAACGAGGCGGGCGCGAGCACGCTGGGATACGCACCGGAGCGGATAACGGGACGCGACCTGCACGAGCTCATCCACCACAGCCACGCCGACGGGACTCCGTATTCGCGATCGACCAGCCCGATTCTGCAGGCGCTGCGGCGCGCGGAGCCGATCCGCATGCGGGACGAGGTCTTCTGGCGCAGGAACGGCAGCGCAATCCAGGTGGAGTACAGCGCGAATCCGTTGCTGGAAGACGGCCAGGTTTCGGGCATGGTAGTGGCCTTCCAGGACGTGAGCGAGAGGCGGCGCCTCGAACGCATGAAGGACGAGTTCATTTCCACGGTGAGCCACGAGCTGCGCACGCCGCTGACTTCGCTGCGAGCATCCCTTGGATTGATTCAGTCGGGCGCGCTCGACAAGCGGCCGGAGAAGCAGCGCCAGATGGTGGAAATGGCAATCGGCAACTGCGACCGGCTGACGCGGCTGGTGAACGACATTCTGGATTTCGACGGCGCGGAGAAACGGCGGTTGCCGCTCGACCGTGAGCCGGTAGAAGCCATCGACCTGCTGCGGCGCGCGGCCGACGTGGCGCACGGCGCGGCGACAAAGGCACGTATGGAGTTCCGCATCGACGCCAAGGCGTCGCCAGTGTTTGCCGACTCGGAACGTGTGATGCGGGTGCTGAACGAACTGGTGACTAACGCCATCAAGTTCTCGCCGCCGGGCACGACCATTCAATTAAGCGCGCAGGATGTGGCCGGAAGCGGCCCGGATGACAGCGCTTCAGGAACGAGGGAAGTGTGCTTTATGGTTGCGGACGAGGGGCGCGGCATTGCGCCCGAGAAACTGGAGCGCATCTTCGAGCCGTTCCATCAGGGCGATGCCTCAGACTCGCGGGCGTTGGGCGGGACGGGCCTGGGATTGGCGCTTTGCCGCAGCATCGTGGAGCAGCACGGTGGGCGCATCTGGGCCGAAAGCGAGCTGGGCAACGGAAGCAGGTTCTTGTTTACGCTGCCGGCGGCATCGTTTGTTGATCCCGCAAAATGATTGCCTTCGATCAAGGACAAATCGTCGAGGAGTAGCCCACTGGGTCTCCCTTCCGGGCGGGTCAGAGGTAGAACTTGCGGCGGAAAATCCGATAGACATTCTCTGCAAAGGTTGGTATTCTCGGCACTAAATTCCCCCACGGGCGGCTCTTACCCTTTCTGGCATTCTTTCTATGGCCCGCTTTCAGCCTGTCCGGGCAACTCGCGGCCCCTGCGCAGATTGATACCGTCTTTATTTCCTTTTGCTCCGATATTGAACGCAGCACAGCGGCATCCGCCAGTTCCCTGGAGGTTCTGAATGTCTGTCTCGTTGTCTCCTCGCCTTGTTCTCGCGGTAACCGTTGTGGCGGCGGCATTTCTGCTCGCGATTGCCTCAGCGCCAACAGCCCATGCGCAGGACTTCTCTCGTCCCGCCCAATCCCCGGGCACCAACGTGGATTCGAGCGACTATGGCGCAGGCGGTCATATGAACGCAACCGTCAACCAGGCCACGGGCGAGCTTGTTGGCCAGGTGTTCGATCCCAAAAACAATCTGCGCCGCGAAGTAAAAGAGACGTATTCGATCGATGGCGGAACGAAGCACGAGGCCGAAAGGCTGGTCTATGACTTCGGCTTCAACGGCAACCTTCTGGACAAGATCGACTACAAATTCGACCTAAAGGGCGGACTCTCTTATCTGGACAACGAGCATTTTGGCCTGCATGGCGAGCGCACGTGGGAACAGAAGACTACATATAGACCCGACGGTTTTGACGCCAGCACCTGGCACGTCGGCCTGGACTACGAGCACGCGTGGACCAAAGAAACCACGACCTACAAGCCGCCGCCCACGGCGACAGGCAAGCCTGCAAAGCCGAATGCGCAGCCACTACAGGCTCCGCCGCCAACCACGATGCAGGTTGGCGTGCTCTTCCCCAGAGATTTCCACGCCGGTGAGACCGTTACCGGTTCGCTCTGGCCAGCCACTTATGCCGAGGGATTCAAGACGGTTCCCGGCCTCAGCGAATACACCTTCCCCATTGAGATCGCGCATCTGCCGGACGGCACTCCATCGTGGTCGAGCCTTGAGATCGGCGTCAAGAATGACGGCTATTGGCCCGTCAATCCCAACGGCACATTTTCTGTTCACATCCCCGGCACATGGACTGGCCCCCTGCAATTGCAAACGCGCGACCTCTACTCGTTGCCCGGCGCCGTGCCCAGCAGTGCGCTGCTCGATATCGGCAACCCGGTTGCCGCGCCGACCCTCCCCAGTAATCTCCTCTCTCCAAAAGTCACTGGATTCGCCAAGGCAGAGAATCTCGCGTATCTCAAACATCTCTGGAATCTGGCCCGCGATCTCGAAATTGATTTCAATGAAGCTGAAGACATTAACGACGACGATTTTTATTGGGCCACGAGGGACGACTTAGAAGAGTATGAGTACTACTTATGGAACGAGATTGACGATGTTATCGACAGTCTTCCGCCTTCAGATGTGGCGCAGTTAGCCAGCGACCAGATAAAGAAAGCCGACGAGCGCATCAAGACGCTGGAAAACGGGCCACAAACTGCAGACAATGCGGCCGAGATCAAGGATTTGCAAGGCTGGATAGACTTTCTTGACGACGAGGTGGGACACGCGCTCTGGCTCGCCGGCGATCATTTTTGGATAGCAGAAAGCCCGTATTGGACTAACCCCATCCTGACTCAAGGCAAGCTGGGCGCAGTTCGCGGCAACTTCTACGACGACCCGCTCGACACAAACCTTCACATCGGCACGAATACCATCTGGCCTCTGGCTGGTACGGGCAGTGAACTCTACTTCATGCCTCCCATCAACCTGACGCCGGGTCTCAACAATCTCATTCTTGACGGGCCCGCAATGCCGCCGACCGAGATGCCGGTTTTTTATATGACCCTGACGATGTGGGCCGATCAGCTCAACCTTCACAAAGGCCAATCGACCACCTACTATGTCAAGCTCGACGGACTCAGCGGGCTGCCCAGCTCTGCGTGGAGTTCTTCCTTCTTTCCCAGCGACCTGGTCAGTCCTTCCGAGTTGAGCGGTGGCTCCGGCGCATCTTCCGCGCCCGACAATTCGCAGTCCGGCTACATCACGCTCGCGGTGACCAATGAATCGCCCGGCACCATCACCATGAAGAACACTTTCAGCACGCTCGACGCAAAATTGTTCGCTCCGTCGGGCTCGTATCAGATCAGCGGTGGAGTCGGCGCCATCGCGGATGGTGGGTTCAACATCCTCGGCGTAGCCCGCGCGTACCTGCAACCCGAGCTGGGATTCGGGTATCCGCAAGGCTCCACGCCGCCTGTGTCGTCGGGTTTCGGCGACTCCATCTGGAATCCGAGCACGCACCTGGAATACAAGCCAGACTCGACCGCGGGACTCTACTCCCTGGCCGACTGCTCCGCGGGAGGCATTGCGTGCAGTGGATACGGGCAGCCGGTCTTGAGTGAAGGGCCGCAAGGCTCGACCGCCAATGCAACCCAGCGTGTGAGTGACGCACAGAAAAAATACGACGCGGCACACGTGAGGGCCTTGAATGCAGCGGACGCCGCGCGCACCGCTCTCAAGACGCTGGAAAAGGACGCGCCCGCGCAGTCGCAGGCCTATCATCAGGCAATTCGCGCACAGGCCAACGCCGAGATCGATCACCACGATGCCTACGATGAATTCAACAAAAACCCGAGCGCAGAGACCCTTCGCAAACTCGACGAAGCCGGCGTAAAGCGAGCTCAAGCCACAAAGGCATTAGAAGCTGCGCGGCAGGATCTCATCGATCACGCCACCCCTGAGCATCGGGCCGCATGGCAAGCCGCCAACGACGCTCTCAAGCAGGCGACGTATTCAGAGATGGACGCGAGGGACGAACTGAAAGCCGCGCAGGATGCAGCGGCCGAGACTCCCAATGTTCCGCCGCCGCCGCAGCCGGGTACGCCCGTGCCAAACGTTCACCCTCCGCAGTGAGCGGGCTTTCTGCAGTGGAAATCTTCGCTGCAGAAAACACACTGCGCAAGCTTGATTCGTTCCGGTCGGTCCCTCTGGAACGCACCAAAACCAGCGCCCCAGGGTCTAACCTGATCTTGAAGAAGGGACGCGATTCGTCCGGCGAGCTACGTTCTTACTGTTGGCGAGGCTCGAGAGTGAAATAGAAGGTGGCGCCCTTATCGACCTCGCCTTCCGCCCACACTTCTCCACCATGGCGGCGGATAATTTTTTCAACTGTTGCCAAGCCAATACCGGTACCTGGAAAATCGCTGGTGGCATGGAGCCTTTGGAAGGGCTTGAAGAGCTTGTCAGCAAATCGCTGGTCGAAACCGGCGCCGTTGTCGCGAACGTAAAAGACTGAGACGTTGCCCTGCTGCGAACAGCCGAATTCTATCCGCGCACGATCGGTGCGCCCGGTAAACTTCCAGGCATTGCGGAGAAGATTCTGCACGACAACATGCATCAAGCCCGGATCGGCGTTCACAAGGCATTTCCTGGCGATAATGGTTTCCACCTTCCTTTCGGGTTGCTCCATGGTGAGCCGCTCAAGGACTGAAGTGGCCAGAAGGCTGAGATCGGTTTGTTGGGATTCCAGGGGAACACTCGTCGAGCGGGAGAGATCCAACAGATCGTCGATCATGGCCGACATGGTCCTGACCGAAATGCCAAGTTGTGCCAGCATGGGCGCAACTCCCTCAGACAGCTCTGCTCCGTCCTTTTGCTGAATGAGGTAGCTGATATTGTTGACGGATTGAAGAGGGCCGCGCAGGTCGTGGGCCACGGTGTAAGAAAACGCTTCGAGCTCGTGGTTGGCGGCTTGCAATTCGGCCGTGCGTTCCTCCACGCGGAGCTCGAGGCTGACCCTGGCCTGCTCCAGGGCTTCATCGCGGTGTTGGATTTCAGCAAGCATTTCATTGAACGCTTCAGTGAGCGAAACCAGTTCGTTGTAATTCCGGTCCGGAGTGAAACGCAGGGAGTAATCGCGATAACGGGAAACCAGGCGCGCGGTATTGGAAAGCGAAACGATGGGTTTGGCCAAGAGCCGGCGAAATACTGTACCTACCAGCAAGGCCGCGGCGAGGCAGATGAGCAGGACGCCCGCTGCGATCGCGGCATATCGGATGGCCTGACGGCGGAGGCCGGTGAGATGCGCCTGCACATAGACAATGCCTATCGGCTTGCCCTGGAAGTCGATGCGCGACGCGATCAGAATATCGGGTCCTTCGGTCCAGTGCTGAAGCGTGCTGGAATTCGCCAGAGGGCGCCTCTCCATTGAAATCGCTCCATTGGCCGGGTACTGGGCGAATGGGACGCCTTCCTGCGTATAGATTGCGGCGGCAACAATATCGCTGGAGTGGCTGAGTGCCGATAATGTGGTCTCCGCCGAGGTCCGGTCGTCAAACACAATGGCGGAGACGCTGTTGGAGCCTACAATCTGCGCTTCGCCGGAAAGGCTTGCGATAGCGGCATCGCGGAGTGAGAAAAGGTTGTAGCCGAGGAACGAAACATAGACCAGCATCAGCGCGATGCCACTGGCCAGAAGATTCATCCATATGAGCATTGAGGCGATAGAACGCTGGCGGGAGGGAAGCTTCATCTCTCTTCCTCCCGCGAGAGACGCTTCAGGCTGGTCGTCTGCGAGGCATCGGCTGCGATGCAGAAAGGCGAGACGGCAACGGCTACCAATCCAAAAGCGACGAATCTCTTCAATACCCGTCTTGCTAGTGTGGGCATACGTACCGTCGCGAGGCTCGAGGATGCGAAACTCAAGGATTTAGAAAGCAGTAGGGGGAAGGCCCAATTCTGAGTGTTGGATGTCGAAATGGGTTCATGGGGTTGTCTGGAAATTCGATATTTGCTATGCCGCGCATACACGCGCCGTCTATCCGCGTGCCATGAGACAATGCCATCGGCGGCAATTCCCCGCTTTGAAATCGAGACCACCGGTCAACGATTCCTGAGGGTCCCGGGGGTTCATGGGCGTTACTACGCAATGTGTCAATCTGCTGTTCGGGCGGCCGCTGGCGACCAGCGAAGAACGCGCAGAGCAAATCGGCCCGCTGGCGGGGATTCCCATCTTCGGCCTGGATGCACTGAGCTCGGCTGCGTACGGGCCTGAGGCTGCGCTCACGCTTCTGATTCCGCTGGGCCTGCTGGGCGTGAAGTACATCGTGCCAGTGAGCACGGCGATCGTGATCCTGCTGATCATTGTCTACTTCAGCTACCGGCAGACTATTGAGGCCTATCCGCGTGGCGGCGGGTCGTACACCGTAGCCAGCCAAAACCTGGGCGAAGGCGCAGGATTGCTGGGCGCCGCAGCGCTGATGATCGACTACATTCTCACCGCCGCGGTGGGCATCTCGGCGGGCGTGGGCGCTTTGATCTCCGCTGTGCCTTCTTTGCAGCCGCACACCCTGATGCTGTGCCTCATCGTGCTGGGGATTCTGACGCTCGTGAACATGCGCGGCGTGCATGACACGGGCGTGGTGTTCATGATCCCCACCTATCTGTTCACAGCCACGTTGCTGATCGTGATTGCGGTGGGCGGATGGCAGGTGGTGCACGCGGCGGGGCATCCTTTGCCGGTGACGCCGATGCCTGCGATTCCACCGGTGACTGCGATGTTCAGTTGGTGGCTGATCCTGAAGGTATTCTCTTCGGGTTGCACGGCCATGGCCGGCGTGGAGGCGGTGAGCAACGGCGTGATGGCGTTTCGCGATCCCACGCGCAAGAACGCCAAAATCACGTTGACCATCATCATTGCGCTGCTGGCGATTCTGCTGCTCGGGATTGCGCTGCTTTGCCGCGCCTACGGTATTGCCGCCACCAATCCCGGTGGAGCGGGATACGAGAGCGTGCTCTCCATGCTGACGCGCGCGGTGATGGGCCATGGATGGTTCTATTTTCTGACGATTGCTTCGGTGCTGCTGGTGTTGGCCCTCTCAGCCAATACCGCGTTCGCCGACTTCCCGCGACTGACGCGCGCCATTGCGCTCGACAACTACATGCCGCGCGTCTTTCTCATCCGTGGGCGGCGCCTGCTTTACTCGTGGGGCATTTATGTACTCGTGGTGCTGACAGCGCTGCTGCTCGTCGTTTTTGGCGGCGTGACGGACCGGCTGATTCCGCTCTACGCGATTGGCGCGTTTATGGCCTTCACGCTTTCGCAGGCGGGCATGGTGATGCACTGGAAGCGCCAGGGCAACGCTCGGGGCCGCATGTTGGTGAACGGCGTGGGCGCAGTGGCCACGGGCATCACCACGGTGGTGGTGCTGCTGGCCAAATTTGCCGAGGGCGCGTGGGTCACGGTGCTGCTGATTGCCGTGATGATCGTGTTCATGCGAGCCGTGAATCGCCACTACGTGCGCGTAAACCGCGAGATCGATCTCGACCGGCCGTTTAGTCCCGCCGAGGTCAGTGAGCCCATCATCATCGTGCCCGTGGACCGCTGGAGCCGCGTCAGCGAGAAGGCTCTCTCTTTCGCATTGTCGATGTCATGCGATATCCGCTGCGTCCATGTGCGCCTTAGCGACGACCCAGATCCATTTTGCGATGAGTGGGATAAAGACATTGTGGCGCCGCTCAAGGCCGCGGGGAAGTGTATTCCCAAGCTGATTGTGCTCAAATCGCCCTATCGTTATATCCTCTACCCGATTGTCGATTATGTGCTCGAAGTGGAGCGCGAAAGCGAGACCTGCAAGGTCTGCGTGCTGATTCCGGAACTCGTTGTGCGCCATTGGTGGGATGGCATGCTGCACAACCGCCGCTCCGATCTGCTGAAGGTCATGCTGCTGATGCGCGGCAACCGCCGCATCGTGGTCATCAACATCCCCTGGTACCTCCAACACGACTGATCCGTGTCCGCGGACGAGTCTCGTGCTATCTTTCCGGCGCAGCGTCCGTCCCAAGAAGAAAGGTTCTGGAAGAAAAGGCTGCGCCGGGGGCCTGCCTGCGGGGCATTTCACGGCCTGAGGGGCTTCGTGAAAGGCGGGGGGAAAGGATAGTCTAAGAGGGTACCGGAAACCAGCCGGAAGATGCCTGCTGCGGTTCGAAACCCGGCGGCCACAGGTTTGTTTGAGCATGGTAGCGTTTGAGGAGATTTTCAAGTTGAACAG
Organism: Occallatibacter sp.; assembly: GCA_031296305.1. Lineage (GTDB taxonomy): Bacteria > Acidobacteriota > Terriglobia > Terriglobales > Acidobacteriaceae > Telmatobacter. The sequence goes on from JARLFZ010000003.1 coordinate 61,363, forward strand.
AACGATCCTATTTCGAATTTCGGCCATGGTTGTGGTGGCTCTTGCGCCCCTGGCAGCCGTTGGTCAGGTGAACCCAGAGGCGGCGCAAGGTCCCGGGCAGGCCGCACCTTACAAGTACGAGGTTTACGCAGGCGCAGCCTATAGCCGCTTCAGGCAGGCAACCGAGTCGTATAGCGGATTGCTGGGCGGCAAGGTGCAAGTGGCACGCGATTGGGGAAAATATTTTCAGCTCATCGCTTCGGGCGACTACTACACGGTGGGAACGGGCCACGCCCATTTGCCAAGTCCCGGCCACCCCTCAATCTACTCGTTCATGGTGGGGCCGGGATTGCACGCGAACCTCTACGGAAACCTCAGCGGTGAGATATTCGCGGAAGTGGGCGGAGAGCATACTGGCGGCGAGGGCATGACGCCCAGTATCTCGTTTGCAGGTGGCTTTGGCGGAGGCTTGACCTACGACCTGACCCGCAAGTTTGCCGTGCGGCTGGCCGGCGATCGCGTCGGCGCATCGTTCTCACTGGCCAACAATACTCCGCAGCTCGCTTACTCGACGCACCGGACCTGGAACGCGCGCGGCACGATCGGCGTGGTGTACCGGTTCTAAAAGACAGGGAACAAGGGAACAAGGGAACAAGGGAGCCAGAAGCTAGTTCAAGGAGTTGAGAAAGCCCCTTCGCGCTTTCAGTTCTTCACCTTTCCATATCACTCTGATCCTCGCTCCCGGCCTTCTTGTTCCCTTGTTCCCTTGTTCCATGGTTCCCTGTCCTAATGAAGCCAGCGAACGCTGGAGGGCGTGCGGGGCTGCAAGGGCACGACGATGAAGCCTTCGCGCCAATGGCCGTGTTCGCGATGCGGCGGGTTGCCAACAATGCGCATGGCTGCTTGGTTGTGTTCTTCCAAAGCCAGGCCGGCCAAGCCGCCCACGATGGCCTGCAACTGGTTGTGATTGGGCGGGCGGTTGGTGGTGAAGGGAACCACCGCGCGCAGGGACGCGTAGGCCTCGGCCAGATCGCTGACGCGGGCGCGGCGCTTGGCGGGCAGCGGTTTCAATTCCAGAGACTTCCAGGCGGCGTGGGGATAGCTCTCCACGAGCACGCGCTCGAGCGACGCGGCCGCCGGCTCTGGTGACTCGGGTTGCGGCCGGGTACGAAGACGGCGCCAGCCGCGGCGGCAGAGCGCATCGTAGACATCCATGCAGAATTCAGCAAACGACCTGTAGGTGGCCGGCTTGACCATGCCGGGCAGGCCGGTTTTGGCGGCAGTGTTCAATTGGCGCTCGCTGACGCGCGCGTGCTGGAGGCCGTTTTCGGCAGATTTCCATGCCTGGGGACCGTCGAGCATAACAATGCGGATGTTGCGCACCGCACAAAGGTGATTGAGGCGTCCGGCAAGAATCTCGGGTTCGATGGAACTGTGGCGTTCCGCGACGCCGGGCCCAGGAGGGCCGAGGGGAAGAATTTCGCAGGTGACGGGCGGGTTGGGCAGAGGCGAGGAAGCGCGGCTGAGAACCACGACGCCGAGATCGGACCAACGGCGGAAGGCGAGATCGACAGAGAGCACGGCCATATTTCTGAGGGTACGGCCGGGCTGGGCGGTTGCGGCGCAGAGAATTCTGCGTGACAGGATGGGTCTGCGCTGATTTGAGACTGCTGACCAAAATGGAACGGCGGCGATGCGAGCTTGGCCCGATCTCGGACTCAAGGATGGCTGCAAAAAGAAGGCGGGGGATGCGTCGCATCCCCCGCTAGGTTAGAGAAATTTGCGTTTCCGGAAATCGCTAGAACGACAGGTGCGCGCCCACCTGGAATTGACGTGAGTTGGTACCGCTGTAAACACCGTTCGTCTTGCCGAAAGATCCTGAAGTCGGACTGACGGTCGGCGTGTTGTACTGCGGCCGGTTCAGCAGGTTGAAGCAATCCAGGCGCAGTTGCAGGTCGACATTTTCCCAGCTCTTGATGTCTTTTTGCACGTTGCCGTCCCAGTCGCTGGTGAAGTCCTGGCGCAAAAGGTACGCCGGGAAGGTGCGGTAGTTGTAGCTGTTCGGCTGAATGTTGGGATTGAACTTCGCGCCATCGAGGGGGTTGTTGTCGACAGCTATGGCGCTGTTCGTCACCGTGCGCGTGTCAAAGACCGACGTGTTGAAGACCGTCTGACCGTTTACGTTGGCTGCGCTGTGCTGCACATTGTGGAAGTCCTTCCAGGTGGTTCCCGTGTAGATCACATTTCCCCACGACATGGGCGTACCGGAGAGGAACTGGTAGATCGCCGAGATCTGCCACCCTCCAACGAAGCCGTCGAGGATGCGATTGTCATTCGAGAAGAACTGGCGTCCGCGGCCAACCGGGATTTGATAGGTCCCGTAGCCCGCGAAGTGGAACGGATAATCGGACGTGGTTTCGCCGTAGCCGGGGCGGAGCGGGCCGCCCGCGTTGAGCTGGTTGAATGTGCCGAGCTGACGCGACCACTCAAAGACACCGTTGATGGTAAGACCGTGCCCCAGGAGCTTGGCAACGCGCGCGTTGAGCGCATTGTAGGTCGATTCTTGTCCCGGAATCAGTTGTTCTGTAACTGAAGTGAACTCGGGCCAGGTCATCAGATACTGGCTGGGAGCAATCGTGCTATTGGAGGAGAGGCCAGTCACCCCGGCCACGCCCTTGAAGGGATTCGTAATGTTGGTGGTCGCCGGGCCGCCCGTGTAACTGGACCCGCTCAGCAGGTTGGTCGCAGGAATGTTGTAGTACTGCGAGCTGCTCAGGTAGGGCAGGAGCGGAATCGCGTCAACTGCGTTGGAGTAGGAGAGATGGACCCCGTGATTATTGAGGAAGCCCAGGTCGATAAGGATGGTGTTTCCAATCTGGTACTGCACGTCGATGCTGGTGCGCTCCGAATACGGCACCTTCAACCTCGACGGATAGTAGACTACCTTGGCGCCGAGGTTGGTGTTGATGCCGAGGGCGTTGCCCGTCGGTTGCTGAATCGGGTTTACGGCCGGCGCAGTTGATGACGTTGGGAACGGGTCGGTGATCACATTGTTGGTCATCTTGCTATTCGAAGTCCCAACATATGCGGTTGTGGCGGAATAGCCGTAGGTCTGGCTGGTGTTGTAGTCATTGAAGGGGTTGTTGTAAATGCCGAAGCCCATACGCACCACGCCCTTGCCGTGCGTGAAACCAGGCGACCATGTGATGCCGAGCCGTGGGCCGTAGTAAACCGGGGGCAAGGTATATGCGTAGCGATTGCTCGACGACGTATAAGTCACGCCCCCGACAGGCAGGAACGACCCAGTTGGCAACAGCGCGGTACACGTCGCCGTGCAATCCGTCTTGTAGTTTGTCTCGGCCGGGGCCGTCGCCTCGTTCGTAACCGTTGTATTGAAGCCGCTGGTGATGCGGTTCTGGCTTTCGTTCACAGGAAGCTCATGCTCGAAGCGGATGCCGATGCTGACCGTCAGGTTGGGCTTCACCTTCCAGTCGTCCTGCACAAAGTAGCCGTTGAAAAAGCTGTTGTATTGGAACGGCACGCCGATGTCTTCTTCGCCGCCAGACGGTATGCCGAGCATGAACTGGGCGAACGCACTGCCAAAGGGGGCGGCAGCCGCGGTATTGCTGGCCGTCACGGGATTGCCGCTAGCGTTGGTAAATGAGAAGTCTCCGTCGGCGTAGCTGGGCGTAAGAAACGAATATTTGTACGCTCTCAGGTCGATGCCGCCGAGGATGGTGTGCGACTTGTAAATCTTGGTCGCCACGGAAAAAAGCTGGATGGTGTCGAAGTTCTCAATCGTTCCCAGCTTTGCGCTATAGGATTGGGGACTGGTCGCATCGGTGAAAGAGATGTACGGAATGGCGAGCGCCGTGGAGTTCTGCGCCAGGTAGCCCGGGAAACCCAGCGACGTCGGGCTGATCCCCGAGCTGCTCAGGGCGTTGCTGTTGTCATAACGCGTAATGCTGCCCCGCGTGTCAAGGAAGAACGTCGGCGAGAAAGTATGAATCTCATCCACTTGGCCGCCGGCCATAATTTGGTCGCTGGTGGTACCGTTTAGCTGATTGTGGAATTCGTTGCTTTGCGAATTCAGGTACCGGCTACGGTGCGCCTCGCCAAAAATCTTGTCCCTGCTGCTGATGTTCCAGTCGATGCGTCCCGAGTGCGAGCGGTAATCCTGGATGGTCGGCACAAACGTGAAGTAATTGTTTTGTCCGTCCGCGGTGGTCGTAGCGCCGCTGTAGTTCGGCAGCGGGACCAGCTTCATGTAGGCCTGGGCAATGGGGTTCACCGTCAATCCCGCGTTGGCGAAATTATTCCCGGGAATCGCTGTTCTCGTGTAGTTCGAGGTGGTTCCGGTTGCCGTGTTCGGGTTGTAGAGCTGGTATGAGCTGTTGATGCCGGTGCTCGTAGCATTATTCCAAAGGGCCGAAAAATCGCCGTTGCGCTCTGCCTGCGTGGGCACGCTGGTAATGGACTGCGCAGCCGGTGGCTGGCCGCGAAAGGTCTCGTATGCGTAGAAGAAAAAGAGCTTGTTATGGCCGTTAAAGATCTTGGGGATCCAGATGGGCCCGCCGATCGTGCCGCCAAACTGGTTGGTGTGACTGCCCGACGGAATGCCGCTGCCCACCGCCGTGGTATAGGGGAGAGCATTCATCCAGGTGCATTTGTCAACCGCTCGGCTTGTGAACTTGACGCTGGTACCCAAAGCATTCGTGCAGCCGACATCCTCGTATTCCCACCGCGCGGAGCCGTGGAACTGGTTGGTGCCGCTCTTGGTGGTCAGGTTCACCGTGCCGCCTGAGGTGTCGCCGTATTCCACGTTGGCGCCGAAGACGTCCACGCGGATCTCGTTGACCGAGTCGAGTTGCGGGCTGTAGCCGGCGGTACGGCCGCTATCCTGCATATTCGGGACGCCATTCAGCAGGATTTCGTTCGACGATGAGTTGCCGCCGCCCAGTGAGAAGTCGTCGACCGTACTGTTGCTGGTCGGGTTCGCGGCGCCGAGCGCGTGCTTGGCCTTGACCACTGTGCCGTACTCGATGCGGGCGAAGCCCAGTGGCGTGCCACCGTTGCTGGGCAGGTCCTCGACCTGGTCGGTGGTCAGCACCTGGCCCGAAGACGCGTCGGCCGTGTCGATGAGCGGAGGCGCAGCCGTAACCGTGATCTGCTCCGAGGTCGCGCCGATCTCGAGCTTGATGTTGATGGTCACGTTCTGCTGCGTCTCAACCTTGATGCCCGCCCGTTCAAAGCCCTTGAATCCCTGGGCATTCACTCTCACGGTGTACCCGCCCGGCAAAAGGGCCGGAACCGTGTAATAGCCATCCTCTGTCGTGTTCACATTTGAGATCGCGCCGGTATCGGTGCTGGTCACCGTGACGGCGGCATTCGAAATGACTGCCCCGGTCGGGTCGGTAACCTGCCCGGTGATCGAGCCGCGCAGGTTCTGTGCGTAAGCGTACGATCCCACCAGAACGAGAAGAAACAATACAAAGCGCTTCACTAGATGCCTCCTATTCACTGTTTCACTGTCGCGATTTTTTAAAAGTGCCTGTGAGTTTGAGTCCCAGCGATCAATTGCAAGACGTGCGTTTGCTGGCACGCGAAAAGGCGGCCAGTGAAGCGACCCTGAGATCGAATACGAGAGATCGCTCCATGCGGGAAACTTTGTCTTGCCTGTTTTGCCATCCGGGCAGTTAGCGGTTACTGGAACATTCGCCAAGGTAATGAGGCAGAGATACGAGTGTCAAGAAGAATCGGAGAACTAGTAGCGCTTTTTGAAAGTTAAAGCAGTTGAATCCGCAAATTGCCTGAAATATCGGGAACCGCCTCGGAAATCCTGTCAGACTGGCTTCGTATATTCCGCCGGCCGGAATCAACTTTTCCGATTTCGCACGTCATTCGCCCGGCTTATAGATGGCGGTCTTCTTCCGTGCCAGCGCGGTCCAGAGAACGAAATTTGGCGCTAAGCGCGGACCGCAGAGGCTTGGGAAAGTGTAATGCGGGCAAGGCGCGCCAAGGTGCGCCGTGATGGCGGAATGAGTGAAGGATGGCCGAGTGCGGAGGCGCCGTGGAAATTGCTTCCGCTAATTTTCAATCGTTCATGACCCCGTGATTCAAAGCGCGGAGGCGCGGACCGCAGCCTCGAGCACGGCCTTGCGAGTCTCTTCTTCTCGCTCGGGAGTCATGCGAACAACGGGAGTGGAGAGGCTGATAGCTGCTACGACGGGACCTTCGGCTGGGCGGAGTGCGGCGCTATAGCAGATACCGCCCAGGATCGATTCCTGACGATCGCAGGCGATACCAGTGGAGCGGATCTGGGCGAATTCATCGAACAGGCGCGCGCGATCCGTGATGGTGAACTCGGTACGGCGCGACAGGCCGTAAACCTCGACGATTTGCTCGGCCAGGGCACGGTCTTGATACGCGGTGATGGCCTTGCCCATGGCACTGCAATGCGGCGGCAGGACGCGGCCGATGCGGTTCGAAATGCGGATTTCATGGAAGGTTTCAATGGAATCGAGGACGTGGATGCGATCGTCGTAAAGGTAGGCCATGCTGACAGTTTCATTGAAGCGCCGCGTGAGCCGCTCCAATTCGGGGCGCACCCTGTCGCGCAACACGTTGGCCTGCTCGACCAGCCAGCCAAAGCGAAGCTTGGGGGCGAGCTGGTAGGTTCCGTCAACGGCCTGCTTCAGATAGCCGTGCTTTTCGAGCGTCAGCAAAACTCGGAACAGCGTGGATTCAGGAAGTCCGGTCGAGAAGCCAATTTCCTTGAGCGCCAGCGGCGCCGTACCGTTGAAACAGTCGAGCACCTCAAGCGCGCGACCGATGGAGCGCAGGTAATACTGCTCGTTGGCTGCGGAGTCATTGGAGTGAAGGGCCCATTTGGGGATGCGACGCCGCGCGGTCTTGCGTTGCGCGGGGGAGGAGTCTGTCTTGCTTTTCATGAAGGGACCGCACCTTTACTTTGAGACGATGAGAGCGTGTTCTCGCAATTTATACGCTGTTCGGACCATTGTGTGCAATAATTTTCATTTTCTATATTTGGTTTGACACTCAGGTGGAAGCTGTGTAGAACAGGCTTTGCCTCGAGATGGTCGCGGTTTCAACCACCGGAACGAGGATCGCTTCGGGGCCGGATTGACCGCGGGCCGGCGCCCAAGCCCGGTGAAGGACCCGGTGAGTTGGGCTGGCCGCAGGAAGTGAGGAACGATGGATCGCAGAGGTTTGATGAAAATGGGGGCCGGGGCGGTGGTGACGGGCATTGTTTCCAGCGCCTCGGCAGCGCGGGCAAATGCCGGGAACGAGCAGCCCATGAACGAAAAAGTTGAACAGTGGGGCGTATTTGAGGTCAAAGCGCAGGGGCCTTCGGCCGGGAATCCGTTTGTGGATGTTCAGTTTGGGGCGCGGTTTGCGCTGGGCCACAGGAGCGTGGAAGCGGCCGGTTTTTATGACGGCAAAGGGGTCTACAAAGTGCGTTTCTCGCCAGACATGGTGGGACGCTGGAGCTTTGAAACCGCCAGCAACGTGAGTGAGCTTGCCGGCCTCACCGGCGGCTTCGAGTGTGTGGCGCCGGCGACAGACAATCGCGGACCGGTGGGAACAGCGCACCAGTTCCACTTTCAATATGCCGAAGGAACGCCTTACTTCCCCTTCGGAACGACTTGTTACTCGTACGGTTTTATCGGCGCGCCTTACGGCGACGAGACTCTGAAGAACCTGAAAGAGGCAGGATTCAACAAGGTGCGCATCTGTTTGCTGCCCAAGGGACTGGGGAAATTGCAGCCGGCGGCCATGCCCTTCGAGAGAATTGGCGAGGCGTCGCCGCCGGGCACGGAGAATCTCGAGGACAATGGCGCGAGCAAAGAGAAATTCGATCTGGCGCGGTTCAATCCGGCCTACTTTGAGCATTTTGAATCGAGGATTCAGGATCTGATGGCAGCCGGCATTGAGGCGGACGTGATTCTTTTCCATCCCTACGATGCGTGGGGATTCAAGGCCATGGGGCAGGAGGCGGACGACCGCTATTTGCGGTACGCGGTGGCGCGGCTTTCCGCATACCGGAACGTCTGGTGGTCAATTGCCAACGAATACGACCTGGTGCGCGCGAAGACCATGGCGGATTGGGACCGTTTCTTTCGCATCGTGCAGGAGTGTGATCCGTACAGCCGGTTGCGGTCGATTCATCACAGCCGCGTGGTGTACGACCATTCGAAGCCATGGTGCACGCATGCCAGCTTGCAGGAATACGACTTTGAAAAATCGCCGGAGCGCATGGCGGCATGGAACAAGCCGATCGTCTACGACGAGATTCAGTACGAGGGCAACATTTCGCGCCGCTGGGGCAATCTTTCGCCGGAAGAGATGACACACCGCTTCTGGCGCGCCATTGTCTACGGCGTGTACGCGACGCATGGAGAAACTTACATGGCCACGGACGGGAGTCCAGTCTGGTCCGATGCTGGCGAATTGCATGGAACGAGTGCGGCGCGCATCACGTTCCTGCGCAAGCTGCTGGAGAAGTCGGGCACCACAGGCCTGATGGCATCCGAGAATCCGTATTACCTGAATGCGGGCAATCCCGGCGCGGTGATTCTTTACTACTTCGACTATCACTGCGTGGGCGAGTATGAGTTTCCACTGCCGGAGAAGGTCGCGTTCAAAGCCACGATGATCGATCCGTGGGCGATGACGGAATCGCCGTTGCCCGGAACTTTCAGTGGCAAAAGCAAGATCACGCTTAGCGGCAAGCCGTACATGGCTGTGCTGTTTGAGAAGGCGTAAGGTCGAATTTATGAGGCTTCGTTCAAGCCGTATTTCGCGCTCATTTTGCGCAACGTTGCTAGTGCTTGCTTTGTGCGGCTCGGCGCACGCTGTCACTGTGGTTAGTGCTAAAGGTGCGTCGCCGCGCGAGCTTTATGGCGCGCAGGAACTGCGCTCCGCGCTTGCGGAGTTGAAATCACCGCCGGCGGGTGTGCGCGTGCTGATCGCGGTGCGCAGCGCACCGGAGCTCGCGCACTTCGATCTGCCCGAGTTCTGGCCGCAGGCCCAGGAAGCGTTTCTCATCAAACAAATTGGAAAAACGTGGATCGTCACGGGATCCGATCCGTCGGGCGTGCTCTACGGCGAGCTTGAGCTGGCCGATCGCATCCGCGCCGGGAAGACGCTGCCCGCGGGGATCGATGACATGGAGCATCCGGCGCTGAAGCTGCGTGGAACCTGCATCGGGATGCAAAAGCAGGAGATCACCTACGACAATGCGGAGTACGACTATCCCTACACGCCGCAGAATTTTCCGTTCTTTTACGACAAGGCCGCGTGGATCAAGTATCTCGACATGCTGGCCGAGGAACGTTACAACACGCTCTACCTTTGGAACGGCCACCCGTTCACCAGCCTGCTGAAATTGCCGAAATATCCTGAGGCGCAGGAGTTGCCCACGGCGCAACTGGACGAGAACATTGCAATGTTCAAGTGGTTGACCGCGGAGGCCGACCGGCGCGGCATCTGGGTGCTGCAAGGGTTTTATAACATTCATCTTTCGCACACCTTCGCCCGCGCCCATCATCTTCCGTATCATTTGTCGGCTCCCAATGACGAGGCCAGCGCCTATACACGTTACGTGATCTCGGAATTTGTGCGCGAGTATCCGCACGCCGGCCTGATGATGACCCTGGGCGAGGCGCTGAGCCCGCGCTACGGAGCGGAATGGCTGGCGCAGACCATTATTCCCGGCGTGAAGGATGGACTGAAGGAACTCGGCATCACCGAGGAACCACCGATCGTGGTGCGCGCGCACGCCACGGACATCGACGAAGTGATGAAGGCAGCCACGCCGATCTACTCGAACATCGACACCATGTTCAAGTGGAATGGCGAATCGCTTACGTGGACCAACGTGCGGGGGCCAGTGCTCGACCGCTTCAAGATGCTCGCCGAATCCTCAAACGTGGCCGTCGCCAACGTGCACCTGCTTTCGAACCTGGAGCCGTTCCGTTGGGGCGATCCTGATTTTATTCGACAGACAGAGACGAACTTTCAGCGCATCGGCATCGAAGGGCTGCATGTTTATCCGTTGCGCTACTGGGATTGGCCGTACGCGGGCGACAGCACGCAACCAATGCTGCTGCAAACGGATCGCGACTGGCTCTGGTTTGAGGCGTGGGGACGCTACGCGTGGAATCCGAATCGCGATCCCGAAAAAGAGCATGCGTATTGGGTGTCGCGCTTCGCGGAGAAATTCGGATCAGCGGAGGCCGGCGAAAAGATTCTTGCCGCGTACACACTGGCCGGACCCTGCCAGCCAAAGCTTCTGCCGCGCATCGGCATCACGGAAGGAAACCGCCAGGCGCTCACGCTGGGCATGACGATGCCGCAGTTGATAGATCCCGCACGCTTCAATCCCGCGGTACCGCTGTGGACGGGCGACGGGCCGCCGGGCGAGCGGCTGGACGAATACGTGGCCGAAGAAGTCAAGAACGAGCCACACCATGGCGAGACGCCGCTCGCCGTAAGCGATGAAACTGTGGACGCATCGCGGAAGGCATTCGATGCGGCGAATGCGGCTGAAGCCTTTGTGACGAAGAATAAGGCCGAGTATGGGCGCATCGTGAACGATATACACGCGATCGCGTTGCTGATGGAGTTCTACAACGCGAAGACCAAGGCGGCGGAGCAGGTGCTGCTTTACGGATACGATCACGATGCGGCGCATTTGCGGGAGGCTGAAACACTGTTGGCGGAAAGTGTGGACCGTTTTCGTGAACTGACTGCGATTGCTGGTCCGGCGTACCGCACCGCCACCAGTATGGAGACGACGCAGCGCCAGATTCCGTTTCGCGGTGGCATGAATCAGTTCCCAAACTGGCAGCAGTGCCTACCGATGTATGAGAAGGAGTTGGCCACGTTTCGCAAGCGGCTGACGCAGTTAAGATCCGGTGAGAAGATCGACGAGAGCAAGCCGGTTGCAACACTGCCGCAAATTGGATTCATGCTCCATCCCGGCGCGGGCGAGGCATTCACGGTGGAGAAGGGCGCGATTCTGTTTGTTGGTGCGCATGCCGCGATAAGCGATCTAGCGCCTGAGCTTGCGGGGATGAAGGGAATCCGCATCTCGCCGAGCGAAGGCGGAACGCTGCACTTCGATCTCGCGGAGCCCGCTCAGATTCTGGTCGGTTTTGTGAGCAACGCATCGAAGAAGAACTCGGTGCTCGATCCTGAAACCGAGCAGTGGAACCTGGCGCTCCTGAACGCAATTGCGGCGCCGAAGGTTCCGGCCATGGCGGTGTGGTCCAAGCCGCTACCCGCCGGAGCAAACGAGCTCGACCTGGGCAAGGGTCAATACGTGATCCTCGGCTTCATTCCTGCTGACGACCATATAGCTCCTCACGTGAATTTCGCGCAGACGGGCAGCGGAGGCGGTCCGCCGAATCTGGACTGGCTATTCGAGTAGAGGCAGCTCTCAGCTGTCAGCTTTCAGTCATCAGCTAGGTTGGGAAAGAACGCGCGATGGCTATGGCTTTTGCGACTCTTGGTTTGAAGAGGGCGGCGTACTCGCCGGTGCATCGTGGCGCGCAAGCAGCCGGGCCGCTTCTTCATCCGCAATGTGCAGAAAGCTCCCGTGCTTCGAATACGGCGGCAGCGAAGTTTGCGCTGTGATGTCCTGCCAGTGCTTCCAGTCGGTGGTGGCTACAGCTTCATAGCGTGCACGCGGCGCGCGATAGTGGTCGTAGAAGACGATGTACTGTTTGCCGACCTGAATCGCTGATGGACCTTCCGACCAGCTCTCGTTGATGGGGCCGGAGATGTCGCTCCACGGCCCTTCAAGCGTGGGACCAGTTGCGACGCGCACTTGGAATGTAAGCGGGTCGTAAGTTTGCTCTTTGAAAATGAGTCGGTAAGGGCCGGTTGTGCCGTGAAAAATTGCGGCATCGATGGTGACGTAGCCGGGATCCAAGAAGATTGCGGGCTTGGAGAAGGTTTCGAAATCCGGCGTCATCGAAAACCAGATGCGATTGCCGTCCTGTGAATCCTTCATGGAGCTCGACCAGATGAGGAGCCACTGATTTTTCGCCGCGTCCCAGTAGGTCTCCGGCGCCCACACGTTGTTGGTCGCGGGAAAATCTGCCATGATGGGGACTTGTTTTTGCGCGGACCATGTGAGCAGATCAGGCGATGAGGCGTAACCCAGCGAGTTGCCGCGCCAGTTCCAGGTCCACACCATGCGAAAGAGGCCGTCGGAGCCGCGCGTTAGAAAAACGTCGCGCATGAGCTCGCCGGGTTGCGCGGGTGCAAACCACGGTTGGCCGTCATTCAGCGGCGTGTAGTAATAGCCATCGCGGCTGAGCGCAAAATAAATGCCCTGATTGCCCGGCTCTTTGAAATAAATGAAGAGCCATGCGCCTTGAGAGTCCTGGGCAGGTTGAGATTGAGCATTGAATGAAATGGTTGCGAGGACAAGGATGATTGATGCAGTACGTGAAAGGGCATTTGCCATTGCGTTTTTTCCGCAGAGGCTAAAGCCCCCGAATCCCTTCAAAGGCCTTTTCGGCACAATTGAAGTCGTGCCCTGATACAAGACTTCTTGCGAAAGCGCTGATTGTGGCCGCGGCAGCAGAACGGAATAACTTGGCGTCGCGCTCATTTCACCTCCGTGAATGATGCGTCGACGAGCGTTTTGCCGCGCCAGTGAGATTCTGCGGATTGTTTTCCGGCTTCATCGAAGAGCTGCCAGGTCCATTGGTCGTCCGCGCCGTAGGTCTTCTGCCACTCTTTTGAGCCATCGGCGCGATAGAAGACTTCGTCGCCGATCTTGCGGCCGAGATGGAATTGCGCAGTCCATTGCAGCGTGCCATTTTCGAAGTAAAAGTTTTGCGGCCCTTCAAGAAGGATGCGGCCATCATCGGCATGCGCCGTGGTCCACTCGGCTTTGAGCTTTCCGTTGGGCCACTTCTCAATGTGCTTCGTTAGCGGTCCGACGGAATCCGGTTCGAGAGATCTTGCGGCGTCGGGCGCAAGAACCCACGCTTCATTCAGTTCGATCTCGTAGTTCACGATGTTCTTCGATGTGGCGATGTGAATTACAGCGTCGGGGCCCTCGGTTGCGGTTACGTAGCCGACAGTGAGAATGTCGGCGGGCAGGCGCTTCTGCTCCCAGGTCTTGCCGTCATCGTCGGAGAGTGCAACGAACGCGCCGTCCTTGTGCAGATGCTTTTCGTTATGAGGATTGAAATCGGCGACAAAGAAGAGACGGCCGGAGGCAAGGCGAATCACGCTGGGCCGCTCACCGCTGGCAAGTGGATCAAAGATCGTTTTGGATTTTGCCCAGGTTTTGCCGCCATCGGAACTGGTGGCGAGCGGCATGCGGCCGTCGATGTTTGAGTTTTTCCCGCCGAAGCCGAGGATGGTTTCGTCATTGTCCGCCATCACGATCGTGGTGTGGCGGCCGGCGGTGCGTCCACCCGTGTCGTACCAGGTTCGGCCGTTGTCGCGCGTGGCCCACACCGCGGAGATGGAGCCGTTGCCGTCGTCATCGCGCCCTGTGGAGTCGGTAGGGATGTAGATGGTTCCGTTCTTCGCACGCACGATGGAGTTGATGGGTTGCGAGACGTAGCGGCCGATGGGCGCGGTGAAGTGAGGAAATTCGATCGGTGTCCACGTCGCGCCGTTGTCATCGGAAGTCGTGAAGGCGAAGGGCGGCGCGCCGATCAAGCGCGGGAAACCGAAGAACAGCCATAGATGTCCGCGATCGTTCCAGAGGACAGGCGCGGCGCAGGCGGCGTCGGCAAAGTCGGGCCACGGCTCCGGCATGTCCCAGTCTTCAGCGCCTGCGCGGCGGCGCATCACCATTACGGTCTGGTCGGGATCGTCTTCGTTGCGCGGTGTGTTGTAGTAGGCGGCGACCACGTCGCCGTTTGCGAGCACCTGGATGGCAGAGTTGTGATAGTTGATGCCGAGACCCGGCGCGAGGCCGGCGCGCCAACCAACATCCGGCATGGATTTTCCATTGAGGTTCGGAAACAATTCATGCACGTGATAGAACGGCGTTGTTGGATTTGGACCTCTGGTGGGATCGGGGCCATTCGCAAGATTGAGGCTTTTGGCAGGAAAGAGCGGCGTCTGCTTCACATCGGCGAAAAAGAAAAACTGTGCAGCGGGCGAGGGATGTGACGTGGGATTCGGTGCCTGCACCACACGGAATCCGATGTTGCCATTCTTCGGCGCGTAGCTCGGCGCCATGCTCGCGCGATTGGCGGAGCGCATGAAATACGGCGCGGTTGCGGGAACCATCTCGCCGGGTTTCGATTTGCGGAAGTCGAGGCCGCCACCGCGCACGACGCGAAAATATCCATGCCGCGGGCCGGTGGGATCGATTTGCGCCGCGGAAGGATACGGGCCGTACCAATCTGCGACCCACTCCGGCGTGCCTTCGCCCATGACGACTCCCCATGTGTTGGCCTGGCCCGGCGCGGGTGGAGTGTCGCCGGTGAAAAACGGAGTTCGCTTGCCTGCGCGCGCGGCGTACTCCCACTCGGCTTCAGTGGGGAGGCGCCAGGGCTTGCCAGTTTTCGTTGAGAGCCACGCGCAGAATGCCACCGCCTGGTTGTAGCTGATGCCTGCGGCGTAATCGGGATATGCGGCGACGGGTTGGTAGGAGGGATCGAACTGCTGGAACTGCTTGACGGTGACGAGATGCGTAGCGATAGAAAAAGCGTGCGTGATGGTGACGCGATGCGCAGGGACTTCGTCGAAGTCGCCGTGCGCGGGGCGGTTCGACATGACGCCGAAGCCGTTAACGATTGTCGGCGAGAGCGCGGCAACGTCGGCGCCCATGGTGAATGAGCCAGCGGGGATTTGCGCCGTGGGGATGGAAGGCGCAGATTGCGCGAGGAGGGAGAGGTGCGTTGCTAGGATTGTGACGGCGCCGAAGAAGAACTTCTCAAAATTCAGATTCAAGAGCGATCCTCCGGGCCTGAAGGCCCGATTTAGTTTGTGTTGGATTCAGGAGCCTGGAGGCTCCTGCTCCCTCCGGTTGGCAGCTCGGCTTCCAGCGGGCCGAGCGTGGCGCGGGTTGCGATCTTCTTTCCGTCGACAAAGAGCATCAGGCCGCGGCCCTGCCGATATTGTTTGCCGGTCTCGTCGTACACAATCGCGAGCAAATGGCCGTGATAGGGAAGGCCGTCCAATGCAAAATACATCCACGTGCCGGCGGGCAGGAGCGGATGGATTTCGATCTTCGAGTCCGCGCGCGGGCGCAGGCCGATGAGTCCCGTGATGAGCGGATCGGCGAATCCGGAATGATTGTAGTAGTTTCCGCGGCCCACCTGCTTGTTTTTGGCGATGAGCATGTCTTTCGCGATCCACTGATCGGTGTCGGCGTCGAGATCTTCGTCGATCCAGTCGATGACGTGGCCGGTGGGCAGCTTGGTGTGTTGCGACAAAACATAGTTTGCGAATAACTGGTAGTACTGCTCTTTTCCGATGTACGGCTGCGCGGGGCCGTTGAGCAAGTTGGCCAGTGCCAGCAGCGTTTGCGTGGTGGCGTAAGGCCACGAGGGGCCATTCCACGTGCACTGATCGTCGGAGGCAAAGCGGTAGCGCGGGCTGCGCCGCTCGGCGGTGGTGGGTCCGTATTTGCCGGCGAATCCGTTGGGATCGAAGAGTTGCCTCCATGCGATGGCGTGACTCGGCGTTGGCTCATAGAACTGCCAGGGAATGTAGCCGATGAGTTCGCGCACGCCGGCGAACTGAAGTTGCGTGCCGGGGTCCTTGAATCGCTTCTCTTTGCGAATGCCGGAATCGGCCGCGGGAGAGAGGTCTTCGTAGAAAGCTTCTTTGGGATTCCAAAGTTTCGTTTCGATCAGATGCTCGAGTGTACCGGCCTTGGCATCGTATTCGGCGGAGATCGCTGTTTGTTGCGACCCACGCGCGAAATCCGCAATGGCGCGCGCATCGGCCAGCATGTAGCTGTTGAGCGGTGTGCGATAGCCGTCGCCGCCGATGGACTTCTCCATGGCGTCGCGAGTATCGATTTGCCAGTAGAGGCCGACGTCGGTATCGAGATGATCGTCCCAGGCTTTGTAGTTGGCTTCGAGCGCGGGCAGCAGGTCGATTCCGAGCTTGGGATCGCCGGTGGCCTGCGTTACCGATTGCACGCTCCAAGCAAAAGGAAAGCTATAGTTGCGCGGTCTTGCGTCGGGACTGCCCCAGAACCGGGCGTAATCGTCTGCGATTTTAGGGTTGCGCAGCCAGCGCGCTTCGCCGAGATGAAAGGGCGCGGCGTCGGGAAGTACGCCGTTGTTGGGAAGGTCGGGGCGGTGCAGCCATTCAGTGATGAGGAAGCCGTGGTCCGCCGTTTGCTCAACGTGCTTCTGAAATGAGTACCAGCGGAAGTAATATATTTCTTCGAACTGTTTGTTTGAGGAATTGAAGAGCGGGATGTTGGCGGCGATCCACGGCCATTCGTCGGCGGGTTGTTGGCGGGTGGCTTCGCGCTCGTCGACCGCGAATTGAGTGACGTAGTGGTGATAGTCGTCGGGATGAAGGATGGAGAAGGGCTGGGTCGACGAGGACGGCTGGGCGAGCGCGGCGGCGGGGAGAAGCAAAATAGCAAGTGCGAATTGGAGGCGAAGTTTCATCGACGAAGCATGAAAAACACAGAACGGGCTTGTACTAAAACCGTGTTGTTAAACGTCCGCTTTGGAAAACCATCCCTCAGAGGCTAAAGCCCTCATTGATCCAACGTCCACTACGGCACGGCTGAAGCCGTGCCCTTTCAAAACCCAACCCCAACCACCGGTCGCTAGACGCGGCGTGCTGAGCCCGCTATGACTTCTTGGCCGTCGAGGCGCTGGAGAATTCCGCGTGCGTCGTTGAGCCAATCTCCGGCGGCTTGCTTGAGACAGGAGATATCGTTGGTGACGAACAGGAGATCGATGCCAAGCCCGAGCCAGAAGGCAAATTCGTCGGGCGCACAGGCGGTGGCGATGCATTTGTTATGGTCGCGAGCGGCTTTGACGATCTTCGCCGCGGCTGCCTGCACTATGGGGTGCGAGGTTTGCGAAGGCAGGCCGAGGCTCGCGGCAAGATCGGCGGGGCCGATGAAGAGATCGACATCGGGGACCGCGGCTAACTGGTCGACACGGTCAAGCGCATTTTTGGATTCGATCTGCGCCATGAGGCAAAGGTCTTTATTGAGGCCTTGCTGCTGGGCAACGATGGGGCTGGGAATGCTGTAGTTGACGGCGCGTGAGACGGAGAAGAAGCCACGGCTGCCGGCGGGAGCAAAGCGTGCGTACTCGCGCAGCTCCTGCATCTGCTCGGGCGTTTCAATCATTGGCACGTCGAGAATATCGGGCCCGCATTCGGCGCCTTTGAGCACGTTTTCACGGCGCACGTCGGAGATGCGGAGCATGGTCAACATGCCGGTGCCGGCGGCCATGCGGCAAAGGTCGGCGGCTTCAGCAAAGGTGATGTGGCCGTGTTCCATCTCGATCCAGATCACCTGGTAGCCGAGATGGGCGCAGATCTCAAGAAAGATGGGGTCATAGAAATAAACGGCCGCGCCCAAAAGTGTTTTGCCGCCGTTAGCCTGAACAGCTTGCTGCAAACGATTCATGGAGTATCTCCTAATGGAACGGATTGAGGGCCGGAATGCTTGCGAGCGGCAAGCCAGCTCCAGAGTGTTTGGTTTGAGGAAAGACTTTGGGGCGCAGGGAAAAAAGCCGCGCAGAGCAGCCCAGTGGCGAGGAGCAAAAGATTGCCGAACACGCCGATGGTGTATGCGCTCCACGGGTAGTTGTAGCGATGAAGGTTGAGCATCTTGCCGCCGTCGAGAGTGAGAGTGGCGTAGGCGGTGAAGAGCAGGTTGACCACGATGCCGGCAACCGCGCCTAAACGGCCGGCTCGCGGCGAAAGAAATGCCAGCAGAAAGAGCCCGGCCAGGCCGCCGGCGACGATGGCGGTTGCGGCGTAATAAAGCGCCAGCGCAGAGCCGTGCGTGGAACTGAGCCGGAGCGCGACCGCGATGGCGAGAAAGCCGCAGAGGACGACGGCGAACTTGCCGAAACGCAAGCGCTGGGCGTCAGTGTTACGCGGGAAGAAGTGCGAGTAGAAATCTTCAACCAGGATGAGGCCCAGGCAGTTGAGATCGGAGGCGAGCATGGACATGGCCGCGCCGAAGAGCGCAGCCAGGAAGAGTCCGGCGACGCCGACCGGCATCTGCGTGACCATGTAGTAGGGAAATACCTGATCGGCGCGCGTGATGGCGGCGGGCAGCGATTGGCCCGAGAGGTGGTAGAAGGCCCAGAGCAGGGAGCCGATAAGCATGAAGGCGGTCCACACGGGCAGGCAAAGCGAAGCACCCATGGCAATGCCGCGCAAGGCGGAGCGGTCGGATTTTGCGGCGAGGTAGCGCTGCACCACGGTTTGATCGGCGGTGTACTTCTGCAGGTAGTAGAAGAAGCCGTAGAGCACCATGGTCCAGAAAGTGGGGCGCGCGAGGTCGAAGTCGAAACTTCCCAGGCTGGTTTTGTGGTTTGCGGCGATGAGATGAATCATGGCGCCGGGATGAACCTGCGGCGAGAACAGTAAAAGCACGAGCGTGACGGCGACGCCGGTCCAGAGCAGAAAGCCCTGCGCCACATCGGTCCAAATCACGGCGCGAAGGCCGCCAATGAAGGTATAGAAGATGGTGATAACACCAAGGCCAATGATGAGAAACGCTATGGACCAACTGGTAAATCCCGCGACGGCGAGCGCAAGCAGGTAGAAGACGAAGCCCATCTTGGCAAAATGGCCCGCGGCGAAAGCGAAGGAGGAATACATGCGCACTGCGGGGCCAAAGCGCTTGCCGAAGTATTCGTAGACCGACATGGACACCACGTGGCGGAAGAAGGGCACGATGATGGGGCCGATGGAGAGGATCACGAAGACAAAAAGGATGCCGGGGACGAGGAGATTCCAATCGCCCGCGTAGGCCGCGCCGGGGAAGGCGATGAAGGTGACGCTGGTGATGATCGTGGCCAGCAGCGAAAGGCCGGCGGCCCATCCGGGAACGGTGCGCCCGGCGATGAAGTAGGAGTCAGTGGTTTTCTGGCGGCCCGCCACACGAATGCCAATGCCGACGAGGGTGATCATGTAGGCGGCAATGATAAGGGTGTCGGCGAGATGCATACTAGCGCACGCTCCCAGAATTTGCGGATTCGGCCTTGGCGGAGCCGGCTGCCGCGCCGGCGAGAGCTAGTTTGCCTTCAGCCATGCTGACGGCGAGGCGCATAGCGGCCTTCATATTGGTGGCATCGGCCTGGTTGTGACCGGCGATATCGAAGGCGGTGCCGTGATCGACGGAGGTGCGGATGATGGGCAGGCCGAGCGAAACATTTACGCCGCCGGTGAAGTCGATGAGCTTCATGGGAATGTGGCCCTGATCGTGATACATCGCGACGATGAGATCGAACTCGCCGCGAAGGGCGCGGACAAAGATGGTGTCGGGCGAGTGCGGGCCGGAGCAGTTGATGCCGAGCGCGCGCGCTTCCTCGATGGCGGGTGCAATGATGGCGGAGTCTTGTGCGCCGAAGAGGCCGTGCTCGCCGGCATGAGGATTGAGGCCGCAGACGGCGATGCGCGGAGCGCGGCGGCGCATCCACAAGAGGGCGTCGTGGCCGAGCCGGATGGTTTCGACAATGCGCGCGCGATCGAGCTTGCAGGCTTGTTCGAGGGGAATATGCGTGCTGACGTGGATGGTTGCCAGCTTCTCAGAGTAGAGCAGCATGCGCGGCTCCGGCGCGCCGGTCAACTCGGCAATGTATTCGGTGTGCCCGGAGAAGGCGCGGCCAGAGATCGCGACCGCTTCTTTATTGAGCGGCGCCGTAACCATAGCGTCGGCGTCGCCGCTCATGCAGAGTTCCACGGCGCGACGAACATAAGCGATAGCCGCGAGGCCGTACTCTGCGCGAAGCTGGCCGAAGGCAACGGTGTGATCGGCGGGCAGCGTGCCGGTTTCAACAAGAGTGCAGGGCAGCGTCGCTGGGTCAATACCGGAAAGACGGCCCGCGGCGTTGAGCGCGGCTGCGTCGGCAATCAGGATCCACTGCGCGAGCGAGGCAACGGACTTGTCCTCAAGAGCCTTGAGGGCAATTTCGGCGCCGACGCCCGCAGGGTCCCCGATGCTGATGGCGATGCGCGCAAGCCTGTTCATGCCGGACCTCGAAGCGCGTTGAGGATTTCACCGAAGACCGTGGGCGCGCCAAAACCGCCGGACTTTGTGATCACGATGCACCCTTCTGCCATGCCGCCCTGCACATTGCCCCAGGGAATTCCGGGCGCAAGCTCTCCATGGAGGATAAAAGAGTGGGCGCCGAGCGTGCGGGCAACGAGCGACGCGGTGTCACCGCCGGTGAGGATCAATGCCTGCGGCGCGAAGGTGCGGAATGTGTCAAGAATACGAGCGCGATCGCTGGGGCTGAAATCGAGACGCACCACCTGAACGGCGCGAAGGTCGGCGCGATCGAGAGTTTCAAGCTGGAGTTTGGTCACGGGATGATCGGATCCGGCAATGAGCAATGTACGCGAGGCGGAGGGCGGGGAGACGCGGCGGATGCGTCGGACGCTGCGGCTGGCGAGTGCATGCGCGAGACCGGCAGATCCCGCAAACAGGAGGCCGGGAAACTTTTCCGCGGCCCGAACAAGGGCTTCCAGATCCGATTGCGTGGAAGCGTCGCACAAAAGTACGGACTTGCCAGTGTCGAGCGCCGCGGCGAGTTCTTCAGGGCAGGAGACGAGAGCGATGAGGCTCCTTATCTTTGGCGGAAAGAGGCTGGCGATATCGATCTGCGTGCGCTGGCCGGTGGCATCCTGAATCTCAAGAATGCCGTTGCGCACCGTGCGACCCGCGGCGGGAAATGCAGGGGCAAGCAGAACGGCGCGCGATCCGAAGGCGCGGTGCGCGGCCAGAATTTCAGCGGCAAAAGGGCCGCGGGCCGCGGAGTCAATCTTCTTGAACAGAAGTGTTTGGGGATTGGAGGCAAGTGCTGCGGCAGTGCGCAATACAATGCGCGACGCTTTGGTCGGCGAGAGCAAGCGAGATGCCGTATTAAAAGCCTGCACCGGATCTGCGGCCGGAAATGCCGCTGCGGCGCCAAGCCAGACGCGCACCGCCCGGCCGGTTGGAAGAAATGCAGCGGCCGCGTCGCAGGCGCCGGTCAAATCGTCGGCGAGAAGACAGATTTGCTGCGGAGACGAAGTTGGGGAGGGGGCCGAGCGATGAAGCGGATTGGTGGTGGCAGTAGGCATTACGGCGGCGGCACTTTATTTTCGAGAGTATACGATTATTTTCTAATGTTCGGAATGCCGATTTTGGAGGGAGGGTTCCGGGCGGGGACAAAGTGCGGAACTCGGCTGGAAATTGCGGCCTTATGGAGTCCAGGACCCCACCGGCATTGCTGCTCATGCACCGTTTAGAATCAATAAATTCCACGAGAGATCAATGAACTATTACGCGCTCAACGAGTCACCCCAGCGAAGATCTGTTTCGCTTCAGGCAACCGCCTGAAAGTTGGACCTCCTGGAACTGCCACTCCTCCACGGCACAACCGCTTTCGGCCGAGAATCGGGCCCCGCATCGAATCCGCTACGCGGAATGAACGCTGAGGGAGCGAACTGCGGCGCGAGAACTACCGAAGAGACGGGACGCGCGGCAAAAAAAGGGGGACGGTTGCCGAACGGCGCCCGTCCCCATAGTTGGGTTACACAAAGTTGGCTAGAAAGTTAACCGTCCAGAGAATTCCGTTTGCCGGGGGTCGCCGGCGCCGATCACGGTTCCAAAACTGCTGGTTGGGCCACCCCACGTTCCCTGCATGATTGTGTTCGGGTGGTTGAATAAGTTGAAGGCTTCGATGCGAAGTTTGAAGCCGACGCGCTCGGTGATCGGGAAGTTTTTGTCGAGGGCGGTGTTGAAGGTGATCTCCTTCGGTCCGCGAACTGTGCCCGCTTTGGCGTTACCAAACGTGCCCCAGGCAGGCGCCTGGAAGGATGCGGCGCTCCAGTAGGCTGAATGACCTGCAAGTTGAGTTTTGCCGTCTCCTGGGTGCGTCACACGCGCGATCTGGTTTGGACGCGATGCCAACCCGGCATTACCCACCGAGAGAGCGGGATAGACTGCCAAGCCGCTTTCCAGAACGGCCAAGCCAGACGTACCCCAGCCTGAGAGAACTTCGCGCGCCAACACGTTGTCTGAGTGGCGGAAGAACGGCATCTCATACACCCACGCAGAGGTGAACACCTGTGGGCGATCGAAATCCGGTTTTCCGTAATCGAGCCGTTCATTCCGCGGGTTTTGGAAACTCGCTGACTGATCGTATCCGACGCCGGTTCCGTTCGCTCCTGGGTTCGAAGGCTGCACATCTTCCAAGGCCTTGCTCCAGGTGTAGGCCGCATTCAGGGTCAGGTCCTTATGCTTCCAGACCAGCCCTGTCTGCAGTCCGTTGTAGTTGGCAATACCCCCATTGTTGGTTCCACTAATCGAGCCGTATCCGGGGTAAGGCGCGTAGTAGAGGGTCGAGGTCGTGCCCTGATTCAGACACGGGTCGTAGCTGTAGGAGCTTACAGAGGGTCCCGCGTAGGCGAAAGTGGTGCTGTTCAGCGGATTGTTGGCGTTGGCAGCGCAGGTTGCGGTGCCCGAGGTGGTTTCGTTCTGCGAGAAGTTATAGTTGTAGCCCTCAGCCATGACGTGTTTCGAGATACTGCCTGCGTAGGCGACCTGCGCAACGGCGCCGGGCATGACCTCCCGCTCAACACTAAGACTGAACGTATTGGTGATGGTCGGACGATAATCCGGCCCAATCACGGTGAGGCTCGGGATGCCGGGAGCGCCGGCGGCTCCTCCGGCCGTAGGCTGGCTTAAGAGGCTATTGCTGATTGACGTGCTCTGTACAAACGGAGGGTTGGATAACAGCGAAGAGGTCTCAAGCAAGGCGATCTGCGTATACCCTGTGCCGAATCCGCCATGCAAAGAGGTCTTGCCGTCGTTGGTAAGGCGATAGGCAAAGCCGATTCTGGGTCCGAAGTTCGCCTTTTTGGGTTTGTCGAATCCGCGAGGCGTTCCATTCTGGCCGGCAAAGACCAGCCCATTGGTCAGGTTGGCTACGGTATTAGTAGAGGTAAGCGGTTGGAGCGAGGAGTTCAGGGTTTCTTTTCCGGTAGTGCTGATAACTGGAGCCTGAGAAGCTACCCATTTGCTCGCGTTGAAATCTGTGACTTGGTCGCCTTCTTGCCAAGTCGGGCGGTACAAGCTCCAGCGAAGACCGAGGTTGACGGTTAAACGCGGATTCACCTTCCAGTCGTCCTGAACATAAGATTCGAACCAGCGTTCGTGGTACCGTCCAGAGGCCTGCTCGTTCGTCTGCGAGTAAGTGGCGTCCAGACCAAGCATGTAGTCGGCTGCCGAATCGCCGGAATTGGCGCCACTAAAGCTGAAGTTGCCCATCGGGAAGGCGCTGGCATTGATATGCCGAATCGTTACAAGGTAAAGAATTCCCGCTTGCAGCAGATGGCTGCCCTTGGTCCAGCTTAAGTCGTCCGATGCTACCCCTACGCCATCGTGGATGAAGTTCGGTTGCGCGCCAACACCCAGCCAGGCCCAGGTTCCCCCGCCGTTCATGCTGATATCCGGGATGCGATTCAGCGGATCGGCATTGGCATACTGTTGTGCGATCGTTGCTCCCGTAGGCATGGAATAGTTGGTGACACCCAACAGCCACTTGTTGAATGTCTCTCCGGCTTCCATGGAGTTGATCAAGGTGGGCTTGATTGTGTCATTCCAGCGCACCATCGCATTCAAGCCGCGGCTATAAACGGTCGAACCGGGGCTCGGCGCCGGGTCGTTGTAATTTCTCGACGGGCGCAGGTTGTTGACTTCTTCCGTGGTCACACGCGCCGTGATCAGATTGCTCTCGTTGATGTTGTGGTCGACTCGGTAGTTGTAATCGTTCTCCGAATCCATCTCCGATCCGTTGTTGATGTAGTTGATGGTGCTGCCAGGATCGTTCGGCAACGGCCAATATTGGTTCATCAAAGCAACTGCGGTTGGATCCATGCACGCCTTGTTGATCTGGTCGTAGCGTCCCGTCGAGTCGGCCGTGATGCAAGCCGAGGGTGTGAGACCACGGTACGTGCTCAGCAGGTTCTGGCTTCCCGAAGAGAGCACCAGGCAGGGCGTCAAGCCTCCCGGGCACCCGGAGGTATTTGTGAGCGAGGGGCTGGCGCTAAAGTCGCCATTCCTCATGGCCTGCGGAATCATGTTGCGTGTATGGATGGCGGCCGGGTAGTGATTGATGCGCCATTCGCCGCCTGTAAAGAAATACGACTTCCGTGCACGGTTTTCGTTGTACAAGCGCGGGATCATGAGAGGCCCGCCCAGGGTGTACCCGAAGATGTTGTAATGCAGCGCCGCAATGCCCTGAGTAGGGGGCGTCGTGTAGGGCTTGGCGGTTGCAATGAAGCTGTTGCGCACGTATTCATAACCGCCGCCATGAAACTGCTCACCGCCGCTCTTGGTGGAGATGAGAATCTGTCCTGCACCAGCCATTCCGAACTTCGCGCTGTAGTTGTCTTTCAGAATCCGGAACTCGTCGATCGAGTCGATGGTCGGTATCACGTTGACGTTGATCAATGCATTGGGATCCATGTCGAAAAGGCCGTCAATCGAATAGCTCGTTTTCTCGATCGAGGTGCCTCCGACGACGATCTCCGTTTGTCCCAGGTAACCGCCTTCGCCGTAATTCGGCAGAGCATTGGCTCCGCTGGCCGCGCTTACGCCGGGAATGATGAGCGCGAGCGTTTGAAAATTGCGCCCATTGAGCATGAGGTTGGAGACTTCCTTTGCTGAAACCGTGCCGCCAAGTTCCGCGCTTTCGGTTTGCACGACAACCGCGTCCGCCTCGACGGTCACCGTGGCCGTCGCTTCTCCAACTGCCAGTTTCAAATCAGCGCCACGGCGTTGGCCTGGATCGAGGTGAATGTCTTTGACGACCTGGCTTTTGAATCCGTTCTTCTTGGTGCTTATCGAATAATCGCCCGGCGCCAGCGACTCTGCGTCGTAGAACCCACTGTTGTTGCTGGATTCGGTCTGCGACAGGCCGGTGGCTTGGTTAGTGATTGTCACCTGAACTGCGGGCACGACCGCACCCGTGGTGTCGGTAATTGTGCCGGTGATCGAACAACTGGTTGTGTTCTGCGCGTGTAGCCATGCGGCCATGCAGAACAAAGTGAACACTACAACCAGTCGAGTTGCATTGCGCACCTGATTCAGTGTCATTGAGGCCTCCTTCCGATTTTGGTTCGCTCTCATTGCTTGCCGCGAAGAGAACACAGCATTGCTGTTGCGGGGGAACAGTAAGAAACCCGCAAAATCGATGTCAACGTGAAAACCAAATTTTCGATGCGCGGAATTGAAGGAGTGAGGACTGGGCAGAACCGCGGCTCGGACCGGCGGCAATTTTTCAGCGGGGTAATCCGCAATGCGGAACAATCTTCCGACTGAACGGAGGTGGGATTTTCGACCGTTTTGCAGCGACCGTAGAAAGGTGTTGCCGGGCGAATCGAGGCGCGCGAAGGCTCGCGGAGTGGGCATAAACACTTGACGGAAATCGAATCGCAAAAGAAATGCGCGCCTGCTTCCTACTTTGCCAACACCCCGGTTTGCGTGCCTCAGTGATTATCAATCGGAGCGCGCGGAAGGCCGATGCGGCGCCCGGGATACGGGGTAACTTTGCGGAGCAATAAATATCTAGTTTCCGCAGCGATGCACATGATCTTCCGGTTCCATTATTCGGAACGTCGACGCGACCTCGTTTGGGCGCTGCGTGGGTAATTCGATGTGCAGTCCGTCGGCTTCCTGATGCCAGGAAATTGGCGCATCGGATCCCAGCATCTGCACTGCGCAAACAGGTCCCTTGAGATAGGGCAAGCCGCGCCCGAGCGAGCGAATGCGCAACTCGCCGCTAGAGGGCCAACCCAGCGCGATGGCGTAGAGCGCGCCGTTGTGGGTGGTGAAGCGAATGTCTTCGGCTGTGAACTCCTGCTGATCGGAGTTTTTCGCTGTGCCCGCGACTTTGGTGGGGCCTTCACCGTAGACGAGCCATGGGCGCGAGCCGTAGATGGCCTCGCCATTGGTTTTGAGCCATGTGCCCATCTCAAGCAAAATAGCGCGCGCCTGCTCGGGAATGGTGCCATCGGATTTTGGTCCCACGTTGAGCAGCAGGTTGCCGTTTTTGCTGACCACGTCGACCAACTCGTCGATGAGCGATTTGGCGCTGCGGTACTCGTCGTTGTTGGCGTAACCCCAGGAGTGAATGCTGACCGAGGTATCAGTCTGCCACGGCAACAGGCGCTTAGTGTCAAGCTTGCCGCGTTCGATGTCGAGAGTGGCGGCATTCTCGGGGAAATCGTATCCCTTGTAGGTAAGCACTACGCCCTGGTGGCGGTTTGCCGCTGCATCGTAGTAGTAGGCGGCGAAGCGCTGAAGATAGGGCTGAAATGCGGGCTGTCCAATCCACCAGTCGAAGTACAAAAAATCGGGATGGTACTTGGTAACGAGTTCGCTGCTGCGGGCCAGCCAGTCGTCGAGGAAAGCTTTATTCGGCGGAAGCCATCGCTCGAGGTGATCGGGGTCCGGCTCCTTCGAGTCGTCGTCGCCGGGCAGCGCCATGGGCTGCGCGGGACCGTAGAGGCCGGCGTAGCGCGGGTCGCGCACATCGGAGTCGAACTTCATGCCGCCGTCGTACCACCACCAATGCTCGGCGCGGTGGGAGGAGACGCCAAAGTGCAGGCCGTGGCGGCGCGTAGCCACTTCCAACTCGCCGACTACGTCGCGCTTCGGTCCCATCTTCGCGGCGTCCCAATCCGTAAGGCTCGAATCGTACATGGCGAAGCCGTCGCAATGCTCGGCCACAGGCACGACGTAGCGCGCGCCCGCCTGCGCGAAGAGATCGAGCCACGCATTGGCATCAAAGTGCTCCGCGCGGAACATGGGGATGAAATCTTTGTAGCCGAATTTGGACTGCGGGCCGTAAGTTGCTACGTGGTGTTTGAACGCGGCATTGCCCTGGATATACATGTTGCGCGGATACCATTCGTTTCCGAATGCCGGAACGGAATAGACGCCCCAATGGATGAAGATGCCGAATTTGGCATCGCGAAACCACTCGGGTACGCGATAACCGGCCAGAGAATCCCAATTGGCGCGGAAAGGGCCGGTGCGCGCAGCTGCATCGACGCGCGCTAGCTGCCGCTGCACATTTGCGGATGTTTGCTGCGCGCGCGCCGGGCAGGCCAACGCGACCAACAAGGTTGCGGCAAAAGCAAATTGGGTTCGGCGGTTGGGCACTTTGCGATTCATCCCATCCAAACTAGCAGATGCGGTGCGGGTTTGAGGATTGCGTCAATACACCCGGGTGCTGTATCACGGGCTGATGACGTCTTACGCAATATTTCCGAAGCACGCTCAGGTTTGGGCGCGTGTACTCATCTGCGGCGCGGCCAGCTTGTCGCTTGCGGTTGCGCTGGCGCATGCCGCTTCGAGTTCTGGATCGCATCTGCGGCGGCCGACCGATCTGCGCTGCGATGACAAGAGCGAACCGCTAGCGGTTGCCGAAGCGCATCCTGAATTTTCCTGGCAATTGGATGCAGCCTCGCCGGGACTGCACTCTGTTAGCCAGTCAGCATACCGCATTCAGGTCACGGAGGACGCTCGTGGCGCTCGAGAGGCGCGAGCCATTGTCTGGGATAGCGGCGTTATTAGCAGCGCGGCTACTTTTGGGATTGCCTACGCGGGACCGGCACTCGAGGCAGGCCGCGCGTATGCGTGGCGCGTTGAGGTTTGGGACGAGCAGCATCGTGCCAGCAGTTGGAGCGATGCGGCGCATTGGACCGAAGCGCCGGAGAGGCGCGCGTCGTGGATCGCCGCGCATCCCGTGGACGCTGGCGAAAACGAGCCGCTGCCGCTTTTCCGCAAGAGTTTCACGTTGAAGCGGCGTGTGGCGCGCGCGTGGTTGTACGCGTCGGGACTGGGGCAGGACGAACTGCGGCTGAACGGCCGCAAAGTGGGCAGCGATGAGCTGACGCCGGGTTGGAGCGACTATCGCAAGACGGTGTATTACGACGCCTACGACGTAACGGGGTTTTTGCGCGCGGGACAGAATGCGATGGGCGTGATGCTGGGCAACGGCATGTATCGCGTGCTGAAAACGCCCGACCGCTACACGAAATTTGTGGGCAGCTATGGCGAGCCGAAATGCACGGTGCAACTCCACATTGAATTCGCCGACGGCAGTGCGACGGAGATTTTGAGCGATGGCTCCTGGAAGACAGTGCCGGGCCCGATCACTTTCTCGTCCACGTACGGAGGCGAGGACTTTGATGCGCGGCTGGAGCCGCAGGGGTGGGATGGCGCGGGTTTTGACGACAGCGCGTGGCACGCGGTTTCGGTGGTCGGTGGTCCCGGCGGCGCGCTAACACCGGAGATTGCGCCGCCGATTCGCGTGATGCACACTTACGCGCCCGTGAAAGTGACGCATCCCAAGCCGGGAGTGGCGGTCTACGATCTGGGCCAGAACTTCGCGGGCTGGCCGGGGATTGCCGTGACGGGAAAAGCCGGGAGCACGGTGAAATTGATTTCGGGCGAACTGCTCGACAAGGATGGACTGGTGCTGCAGCGCAGCTCGGGTCGTCCGCAGTGGTTTTCTTACACGCTGCGCGGCGTGGGTTCCGGGAAGGGCGCTGAAACCTGGCATCCGCGATTCAGCTATTACGGATTCCGCTACGTTCAAGTGGAGAGTACGGCGGAAAGCGGCGCACACATAGTGAGCGTGCGCGGAGAAGCTGTGCATACGACGTCGCAGGAGATCGGAGACTTCGCGTCGTCCGACGAGATGCTCAATCGCATTCACTTGCTGATTCTGCGCGCTATCGAGAACAACGCGGTGAGCCTTTTTACCGATTGCCCGCACCGCGAAAAACTGGGCTGGCTTGAAGAGACGCATTTGATGGCGCCGTCGCTTTTGTATGACTTCGATTTTGCGGGCCTGTATGCGGCCACAGCGCGCAACATCGCCGATGTGCAGCGCGGCGATGGGCCGGACGCCGGCATGGTGCCGACGATTGCGCCGCAGTACGTTGTCTTCGAACCCAAGTACGCCGTGTTCAACGATTCGCCGGAGTGGGGCAGCGCGGCGGTGCTGGCGCCGTGGTATGCGTACGAGCGCACCGGCGATCGCGCGTTTCTGTCGGCGCAGTATGATGTGATGCGCGCGTATGCAAAGTATCTTGGCTCGCGCGCGCACGATGGCATTGTCGATTACGGCCTCGGGGACTGGTTCGATATCGGTCCGGGCGATGCCGGGTTTTCAAAGCTGACGACGGCGGGCGTGACGGGGACGGCGATCTACTACCAGGATCTAAAAGCCCTTGAGAAGACCGCCGCAGTGCTGGGCAGGAACCAGGAGAGCCGGGCGTTCGCGGACCAGGCGGCGAGCGTTCGCGACGACTTCAACGCGAAGTTCTTTGACGCTGCGCAGCACCGCTACGACAAAGGCAGCCAAACCGCACAGGCGATGCCGCTGGCGCTGGGTATGGTTCCCGAGGGTCAGCGACAGGCAGTGCTCGACGCATTGGTAGCTGACATTCGCGCGCATCAGAATCACACCACGTCGGGAGAGGTGGGCTATCACTACGAAGTGGATGCGCTGCTCGAGGGCGGGCGCTCCGATGTTTTGCTCGACATGCTGGAACGGACCGATGCGCCGAGTTATGGCTACATCCTGGCGCAGGGCGCAACCTCGCTGACCGAGGGATGGGACGGTGGCCACTCGCAGGATCACTTTATGCTGGGCAGCGCAGAGGAGTGGTTCTATCGCGGGCTGGGTGGAATCAACGTGGATCTTGCGCGCGAGGGCGCGCAGCGGCTGGTTCTGCACCCGATTTTGGCGGGAAAGATCGAGTGGGCGCGCGCTCATTATCGATCGGCCCTTGGTGAAATCGAGAGTGAATGGCATCGCGGAACAACGGAGACGGTTTACAGCTTCACCATTCCGGCGAACACTACAGCGACGATTGAGATTGATTCGGCGGCTGCGGCAATGGCGACTGTGAACGGAGTTCCAACGGCGCATGCCGCCGGTGTTCTTGAGACGCATATCGAGGGCGCAAGCATGGAGATGACAGTCGGTTCAGGGAAGTACGAGGTACGCGTGGCGAATCTCGCACGATAGCGCTCCGATCGTAGGAATTTGCTCCTCCGAGCTTGTAGCTCCCCGGTCCCCAAATGCGAGGGACCGGGGGCACCTATATTGGTTACCAGGGTTTGGAGCGGGCGACGGAGATGCCGCGAACATCGTGTGGCCATTTGCCCGAAACGGCGCAGTAGAAGTGGTAGAGCGCACCGTCGTGGAAGAGGGCGCAGGGTTTGTGGGCGTAGTCTTCATCGACCGTGCCGGGCGCGCCGCGATCGATCATGATCTCGTTCACCTTTTCGAAGTGATAAGGATCGCGGCCGAGAGCGAGCAACTCACGGGCGGCGCCGCGGCGGTCGAGGCCGAAGTAGTACATGCCCCAGAGATTCTTGTGGCGGACGACGAAGGGATTGCTGGCGAAGTGGGCGTCCCATGAGTCGGGGCCACCGTTGGGCAGGATAGGATTGCCTTCGTAGCGTGTCCATTCCTTGAGATCGTGCGAAATGGCCACACCGCTTTGCTCGTGCCAGCCTCCGCCTTCGCTCTTCGGCAACACATCGGTTTTGGCGTTGTAGTAGAGGTAGAAGACGCCGTCCTGCTCGATGAGATTGGGCCTGTAGAGGCCGCCATGCTCCCACGGTGCGCCGTCCGCGGGAAACAGAATTGGATCGGTAAGCTCCCAATGCAGCAGATCGCTGCTCCACGCGAGACCGATGACCGCCGCACCCGTTTCATAGCCCGCGCCGGGATAGGCATTCCATGCGCCGAGATAGCGGCCGCGCACCTTTTTCAGCCGCCCCTTTGAAGTCAGGCCATCATCGCGCACGATGCAACTGAGCGCGATGTTGAAGCGCGTGTACTTCGAGTTGGGATCGCGGCGCGCAACGCAGGCGATGCGTTCCCAGTGCAGCAGGTCGGCGGATTTTGCCAGCCCGGTCTGGTAGCCCGTTCCATCGAAGCCGATGTAGAGCATGTAAAAAGCGCCGTCGTGCAGAAAGACGAAGGGGTCGTCCACGGATTTGCAGTCGAAGGTGTTGGGATCGTCCGAAGCCGCGAGCACGAGCTTGCCGTATTTGTATGGCGTGCGAAAGGGAGCGATATCGAATGCGCTGAATCCCTCGGCGGAGAGGGGTGCGCTACGCACGAAGGGCAGGCCCGCGAGTGACATGGCCAGCGACGAGGAGAATTTGCGGCGGCTAAGGTTTCGAGTCATGGAATGAATTTTCACACTCTGACTTGACGTCAGCGCGCATTCGATTCGAGCACGGCCACGTCCTGCGGCGCAAGGTCGACGCTGGTCACGTGACGGCTGTTGTCGTGGAGAACGTCGCTCATTGCAGAGGGCAGCGCGACGTGTGCAACGGCAGCGCCATGGTTGATGAGTACAAAAACCGTGCGTCCGGCATCCACGCGGCGGCAGACCTCGACGCCTGTGGGCACTTCGGGAAATTCGGGCACAAGATGTGCGTCGGATGTGGCCCAGGCAACAACCTTGCGCATGAGATCGGGGTCGAGCACTGCGCCCAGGTATGTGATGCGTCCTTTGCCAACGCCGCGCGTGATCATGGCCGGCCGATCATCGAGCCAGCCGTTCGACTTTCCGTAGCGAAGAAGAACGGCAACGTCCGGTGCACTCGTCGAGATCTGCTCGGCCCAAAGAGATGCCGTGCCAGAGCCGGGCGTTCCGCTAACCGGCACGACGCCATCGAGCGCGTAGTACTGCTCCACTCGCCCGCCGAGCGGCGCTGCGAGCGGGCCGGGCTGCCTCTGCGTGTTGAGCGAGTTGTGCTCATCTTTCATGCCTGACCGCGGACCGAGCACGAGGTGGCCGCCTTGCTGCACATAGGTGAGTAAATGCGCGGCAAGATCTTGCGAAATGACATTCAGGCTGGGCGCGAAAACCAATTTGTAATTGTCCAGCGAGGAATCTGCGCTGACGATGTCGACGGTGAGTTGCTGGTCGCGTAGCGGGCGATAGTAGCCGAGCAGAACGTCGAGTTGATCGTAGTTCCTGTTGTGCGGCTGGAAGTCGATGGCCCAGCGACTGTCGTAGCTCACGAGCAGAGCAACCTGCGCTTCGGGCCGGGTACCGCGCAACGCATCGGCAGCCCGTTCAAACTCGCTGCCAATGCGGCTGATTTCGGAATAGATGGGCAGTGGCGCGCCATCGGGACCAACAATCGCGCCGTGATACTGCTCCTGGCCGTTGAGCGCGTCGCGCCATTGCCAATAAAGAACGGCGTCGGCTCCGTGGCCGATGGCCTGCCAAGCCATGGCGCGGGTTTCACCGGCATCGAGGGTCGTATTTACGGGCGCCCAGTTCACCGAGCCGGGCTGCGTTTCCATGACCCAAAAGTTTTCGCGCTTCCAGCCGTGCGCAAAGTCGTGCATGGCAGCATTGCGTGCAACATTCAAGTGTCCTTCGCCCACATAGTCGTCCCATGAGGCGAGATCGAGCGGGCGCGTGATTTCATAATGGTCCCAGTTGTCACTCCAGCCCAGGCCGCCGATGTTTGTGGTGATGAACTGGCGCGGGTCGGCGTATTTGCGGATGACGTCGATCTGCACCTGCTGGAAGTCGCGCCAAGTTTCGCTGACGAAGCGGCGGTGATCGAGCAGGAGGCCGGGATTGCCGCCGGCGCTGGGCAGCGGAATCTCCTCCCAGCGGTAGTAGGTCTGACTCCAGTACGCCGTGACCCAGGCGCGATTCAATGCGTCGAGCGTTCCGTACTTGCGTTTGAGCCACGCCTGGAACTGGAGACGCGTCGCGGGATCGAAGGACTCGTCGGTGTACTCGTTGCCGATTTGCCAGCCGATGACGCCGGGGTCGTGCCCAAACCGGCGCGCCAACTGTCCCGCAATGTCGGCGCAGAATTTGCGGTACTCTGGGCTCGCATAATTGAACTGGCGGCGGCTGCCGTGTTCCGCAGGTCGGCCCGTGGCGTCAATTCGCAACGTTTCGGGATGCGCTGCGGTAAGCCATGCCGGAGGCGCATCCGTAGGCGTGCCGATGACGACCGCGATATGGTGTTTTTCCGCGAGCCGGACTGCACGCTCCAGCCAGTCGAGATCGTAATGGCCTTCTTCCGGCTCGATGGTGCTCCATGCGAACTCGCCGACGCGCGCGACGTGCAGGTGAGCATCCTCCATCAACTGCAAATCGGCATCCCAGCGCGACTCGGGCCACTGTTCGGGGTACCACGCTGCGCCCAGGAGCAACGGTGGAGGCGCGGTGTTTACGCCTTGCGCAAATGCCGGACCGCGGGCGAAAGAAAGCGTTGCCAGCGACAACGTCAGCGCCAGTCCTGCGCCGCGCAACGTGTACGCCGGAGTTCCTCTGCCGATCACGATTCGTTTTCTCATTCGAGGCTGTTGTATCACACGGGGCAGAGATCGAGGGCCTGGCGAGCGCTCGAATCCGTTCCGCTTACCGGAATCGCGGTGCAGCGAGATTGTCATGGTTCGCAGGAGGCGATGCAAATGCGGTAACTTGGGTAGCACCTGAAAACCGGCTCAATGTCCAGGCGGAGGCTGAGGTATGATTCCCGGCCTGGACGCGATGGCTGGGCGTACCCGCCGCACGGAAAGGCAAAACGTTGTCGACTCAAACCAAACCGACCATTGCTCTCATTCATACCAGTCCTACACTTGCGGCTGGTTTCACCAAGCTGTGCCATCTGCACATCCCCGAGGCCAAGGTGTTCCACATGGTGGATGAAAGCCTGATTCAGGACACCGTCAAGTCGGGATACCTGCGCAAAGCCACCATCCGCCGCCTGATCGGGCAGATCGCGTCAGCGGAAGAGGCCGGAGCGAATGCGGTGCTGGTAACGTGCTCGTCGATCGGTCCCGGCGCAACACTGGCACAGCAGCTTTTTGATATTCCCGTGCTACGCATCGATGAGGCCATGGCCGAGAAGGCGGTGCGACAGGCACATACCATTGGCGTGCTGGCTACCTTGCGCAGCACACTCGATCCCACGACCGCGCTGCTCAACGAAAAGGCAGCCCAGGCAGGTCGCAAGGTGGAACTGATAGAGTGCTTGTGCGAGGATGCTTTTCCCGCCGTGCTCGCCGGCGACACCGCAACCCACGATCGCCTGCTGGCGAAGGCGCTGGTGGAAGATTTGAAGGGAGTGGACCTCATTGTGCTCGCACAAGCTTCCATGGCGCGCGTGCTGACCACTCTCGCGGCCGATGTGGTGCACGCCCCGGTGTTCTCCAGTCCCGAACTCGCAGTGCTGAGTGCGCGCAAGGCGCTGAAGCTTCCGCAACTGGCGAGGGCCAGCGCTTGAAACAGCGCTACAGGGTTCTCGCGTTTCTCGGCCTGCTCTCCGCACTTACGTTTCTCGATCGCCTTGCCATTGCCGTCGCGGGTCCCGCGATTCAGGCCGATCTGCATATCCAGCCACAACAATGGGGATGGATCCTGAGCGCCTACGTGCTGGCCAACGGGATCTTCGAAGTGCCGTCCGGCGCCGCTGGCGATCGCCGCGGTCAACGCGGTGAGATGACGCGCATCGTTACCTGGTGGTCCTGTTTCAACTTGCTCGCTTCGTGGTCGCGCGGATTCTGGCAGTTGTGCGCGTCGCGGTTTTTCTTCGGATTGGGCGCGGCGGGCGCGTATCCCAACATTGCCGGAGTGATTGCACGCTGGTTCCCGGCACGAGAACGTGCGCGCTGCCAAGGCCTGGTGTGGGCCGCGAGCCGCCTGGGTGGAGCGCTGGCGCCGGTGCTGATCGTTCCCGTGGTGCATTTTTTCGGATGGCGCGCGGCCTTTCGCGTGCTGGCGCTGGCGGGATTTACATGGGCTGCGGTTTGGTGGTTGCGTTTTCGCAACCGTCCGCAGGACGATCCATCAGTAACGGCAGAGGAACTGGCTGAGATCGGAGAAACTCGCGCGGCACGCCACGAAGGGGCCGTGCCTTGGCGGCGACTCTTCCGATCGCGCGCGTTGTGGATGATTGTTCTGGCCTACGGCTGCTACGGATGCGGGAGCTGGTTCTACTTTTCATGGTTTCCGACTTGGATGATGCACACCGCCAGCTTCTCGCTGAATGGCGTGCTGTTCGCTTCGCTGCCGTTTCTAGTCGGCCTGGCCGCGAACCTCGCCGGAGGGCAATTGGGCGACCGCTTGACAGTGCGCTGGGGTGCGCGACGCGCTCTGCGCTGGATTCCCGCAGTGTGCCTCACGTTGACGGCGCTGCTACTCGTCGCCATGGCGGTGTTTCATGGGAAGGTTGCGGTGGTGGTGCTTTCCAGCCTGGGTTTCGGCACGATGGACTTGATGCTGCCCTCGGCGTGGGCATTGTGCCTGGCCATCGGCGGCCGACTGAGTGGAACAGCGACAGGCATGATGAACACCGCGGGTCAGGCTGGAGGGTTTTTGTGCACCATAATGTTTGGCTACGTTGTGCACGCCACCGGCAGTTATAACCTGCCCTTGTATTTCATCGCTGCCATGGTGCTGGCGAGCGCTGCGATTTTTACTCGCATCGATTGCACGCAGTGCGTGGACGCGGATTGAGACGCACCAACGCGTGATCAGGTGTGGCGGCCATCGCGCACGTTGGCGAAAAAGTCTTCAGGGCCGATCTGGCCGCCCTTAAGTGCGAGCTCGAGTCCATCGAGCTGCGATGCGGCATGGCCCCGGCAGAGTGGCACGCCGGCTACGAGGGGCGCGGAAAAAGTCAACGCGTCAAGTCCCAGTTGCTTTACGGAATGCGTCGCCGTATCGCCGCCGGCGATGAGGATGCGGCGCACGCCGGTGGCGAGGACGAGTTCACGCAACAGGACGCCGAGAGCCGCGCCGAATTTCTCGCCATATTTTTCGTTTTGGTTTTGCGGCCCGAGCGCGGTGTAGAGCACGACGCTGCTGCCGCTCTGAAGGGCTCGATGAGCCTTTGCGGCCGCAGCGCTCCACGGCGCTGCGCCCTCAAGGCGCCACGCAGCAAAACCCATCTGTTTTGCGCGCCGGATTTGGCGGGCAGTCACCGGAGAGCAGCTTCCGCTCAGCACGAGGAGCCGGTCGATGGGCGGCGCAGGCTGGGGAGCCTGCGCTGCTCCGATCAATCCCATCGAGCGCCAATGATGCAACAGCCCATGCGTGAGACCGGAACTGCCCGCGGCAAAGACCGCTCGCTTCGCAGCGCACCTCCAGAGGATGCGCGCGGTTTCTTTGAGCATGGCGTCGGAGAAGCCGTCGAAAACAACGGCGCCGGCGCGCGCGTCGATTTCGTTCTGCCACTGCTTCTGCGCTGTGTGCGACTGGAAGGCAGTCAAGTCGACGAGTCCCATCGACAGCTTTGTCTGCCGGGCGAGGTGCAGGCGCAGATCGGCTTCGTTCATGGGCGTTACCGGATGATGCCGCATGGTCGGATGGCGATCAATGCGGTACCAGACGCCATCGGCCTCGGCGAACAGGTTGCCGAAGACCATGGCCCGGCCCAGGTGCGGTGCTCCGACAACAACCGGCACGGTGCCGGAGCGAAACACGGCACGGCCCAGCTCCATGGCGCGGCCGATGCTGCCCACGCGCGGCGAACTATCGAAGGTGGAGCAGACTTTGTAGTGATTGACGGGCGCGCCTAGCCGCCGCATGGTGCGGAAGATTGCGGGCAGATTGCGGCTCATCCAATGGGGACTGCGGCTGCGGCTTTCCCCGGCGATTCCCACGGCGCGGCAATCGGAGAATGCAGTGAGGGCGCGCGCATCGGGCGTGCGCGTAAACAGGACCGCCTTGACGCCGTGAAGCGCCAGCGCCTCAAGCACATCGGTCGAGCCAGTAAAGTCGTCGCCATACCAGGTGTAAAGTGGGCGTGCTGCGGGGTCTTTGCTCAAGCGGCAAACGCCTCCAGAGCGGAGCGCAATTCCTCGTGGCTCTTCGCATATTCGGCCAGTGGGATGCCAGCCGCCGCCGCCTCCCAAGCCTGATGCAGGCTGCGCACACCAGCGGCGGGGCCTGCGGGATGGGCGAGGATTCCTCCACCACAGGCGTAGATCAGATCCATCGAACCGAGCGCTTTGTATGTATCGGGCGCCTGGCGCGCGGATTGGCCCGAAGAGAAGACCGGCATAATTTCGCAGCCTTTATGCGGCGCGGGAAACATGGGTGTGAGGCACTCGCAGGCGGATGCGATCACGCTCGAGTCCTCTTCGCAAAACTTATTGTGCAGGCCATTCACGTGGATGTGATCGATGCCGGCGAGCCGCCAGAATTTCTGGAAGGCGATGAAGCTCATGCCCGTGGCGTGCGAGCGGCTGAACATTCCCCAGCCGTTGCGATGGCCGTGTATGGCGACTTGCGCGTGGCGGCGCAGCGCAGTCATCGCGGGCAAGCCCACACTGTTGACGCTGACCATGACGCATGTGCCGCCGGATGCGACCACCAGATCGTGGCGGCGCAGCATCTGGTCGATTTCGCCGGTGACGTTGGCCGCATACATCGGCCGCCTGCCGGTTCGCTCGGCGTGTTCGTTCAGCGCGCGCAATACGGCGGGAACGCGCTCGTCAAATGGGCAGTGAGGGCCGTCGGCTTGCAGTTCGTCGTCCTTGATAAAGTCCACGCCGGCTTCGGCGAGCATCTTTACTTGCGCCGCGGTTTGGTCTGGCGACTGGCCCACGCTTGGCTTGATGATGGTGCCGATGATCGGCCGGCCGTGAACGCTCGTGAGCCGGCGGGTTCCCTCTACTCCAAATTGTGGTCCCTGATACGCGGACAGAAAAGCAGGCGGCAGGGTGATGTCGAGCAGCTTGAGGCCGGAGAAAGGCTTCAACTCAAAGAGATTGCCGGCGACAGTGGAGAGCAGGTTGGGCAGCGAGGGGCCCATGTTTTCGATGGGCCAGGAAAGCGTAACTTCAGCAGTGCGGCGCAACACGGGGCCGGTGTGCTTTTTCGGCAGGCCTGAACCGGCGAGCGAGGGCGAATCAACCGCGCCCAACTCGACGATATGCTCCACGCGCGCGGCGTAGCGTTCGCGGAGTTCGTCGGTTTCGCCGGGAACGCGCACGAAGGTTCCCGTGGATTGCTCGCCTGCCATGATGGCTGCCGCGTCGTCGAGCGGAAAAGCCGTCTCGATCCAATACTTCGCGAATATGCGATCCGAACTTGTGTTGGTTTTATCCATGCTGGGCGTACATCGTGTAAGCTTCATCGCGCACCCCGTAGAAGGGCGCATAGGTGCGGGTGCGGTTGCCAGTAGAAGACGAAAAAACTCCGGGCGTTCCGGGCGCGGACCGCAGAGTTTCAGGGTTTACATGCGCGGCTTCACTGTCGGCTGGATTTTGTTCCACGTAGACCAGCGGTCCGCGTAACAGCGCCACGGCTTCAGGATGCAGATCGTCGATGGCTTCGGTGCGAAATTGCAGCGGAAATTCGCAAGTGAGCGCATCGCCGCTTATCCAGCGCCGCCGCACGGTGGCAAATCCATGCTGCAAATCCACGGGCACGG
Source organism: Occallatibacter sp. (assembly GCA_031296305.1). Classification (GTDB taxonomy): domain Bacteria; phylum Acidobacteriota; class Terriglobia; order Terriglobales; family Acidobacteriaceae; genus Telmatobacter. Next base: position 100,019 of record JARLFZ010000003.1, read on the forward strand.
GTTTTCGATTCACTCGAAATTGCGGCGCTGCGTTTAGCCATGAGGGAACTCGCAGGCGCAGCGCGAACTCGATCGGCGCGGCCGAGGTCACGCGTAAAGCTACAGTTCCGTGCAGCGGGTAATCTGTCTCCTGCGTGAGCGTAATTCCGGTGCCGCGTTCCGTCCACTTCACGCGGGAAGGTGCGTACAAATTCACCACCACGCCATTGTGCGCACGGAAGTAAATATTCTTCACGTAATCCGCGACACCCTCGACGAGCGTTCCCGAGCAGCACGGCCATTTCTTTGGATAAAAAACCTTGCGCGCTTCGGCTCCGTAGGTTGAGTAGTACGGGTAATCGCCATCGGCATCGGGCTCTTTCACTGCGAGAATGCCATTGAAGACGACGCGCTCCAGTTCGTCGCCATAGCGCGCGTCGCCGGTGGCGCAGAGCAGATAGCGCGCCAGTTTGATGGCCGCGTAACTGCCGCAGGGCGTTTCAAAATGGTCGTTGGTTGTGCGCAGGCTCGCATAGAGTTGGCCTTTGTGCGGCTCGATGAAAGTCTCGTTCGGCCCCCAGCCTCCGGTCACGAACTGCTGCGTGGATTGCAGCAGATGCGCTGCGTTTTGCATGGCGCGCAGATACTTTTCATCGCCGAGAACCAGCCGCGCTTTGCCCGCCGAACTGAGCGCAATGACGTGGCTGTATGCGTGCCGGCCCGGCAAAACATCCTGCCCCGCGGCGAGCGGATCGAAATAATCGCGATCCAGAAGATAGGCCATCGCGCGGTCATAGAATGCACGATCCTGAGTCAGCTCATACGCGAGGAAGAGAGATTCGGGCAGAACGTAGGTTTCATCATACGGTGGGTCTTTCTTGCCGATGCGGTCGCGCCCGCGCTCCGGAATGTACGGAAGAGCTCCGTGAAACACGCGGGGAACAAGATCGCGCGCCTCTGCGATGCCACTCAACCAGTGCGCGTCCATCAATCCGGCAAGATGTTTGTCGAGGATGTAACAGGGCCAGACGTTTTCGGCGTTGGGCGCAGCAAAGCACTGATCCTTAGGACCCAGAGTGGCCGCGAAGCCATCGACCAGAGCGGCAACCTTGGCCGCGCAGGCCGCATCGCCGGTGGTGCGGCCGATGCGAGCCAGCCCGGAGATGTACTGGCCGAGCGAATGGCCGGGCACGAAGCCATCGCGGTCGTACCATCCGCCCATCGGCTCGCCGGGAGCGGGCAAGCCTGCGCGTTCGCGGTAGACCTGCAGCAGTCGGTCGTTATCGAGGGCGAGATATGCGACGTGAATTCGGTCATATTGCTGCTTGAGTGGCCCGCCCGTCAGCTCAACGGCGCCGTAATCGAATTCGGCCAACGGGGCAGAGATAGAGAGCTCGGCAACGGAAAGCGCGGATCCGCGCTCGCCGCTCGCGAGTGCGATCGCGGCTGCGCCAGCCAGGAAATCCCTTCTTGTGATTCCAATGTCCATTTCTGTGGGATTGCTCTCCCCTGCACACTATGATGGGTATCGACCTGCGCCGAAGGTCAAACTTCGGCGGTCTTGTCATTCCGCAGAGCGGAATTCTCGGTGCCACTCGCACTCTTGCGCGCGGTGCCTGCCCCAACCTCATCGAGCGGGTACACGAGGTCTACATTACGCGGGGTGAGGAGCTGATGCTTAACGAAGATCGCCGCAGGCGCCGGCCTCTGCTGCAAAATATTGAGCGCCAGCGGAATCAATTCATCGCCATAGCGTTCGGGGAAATAGGCCACCGATCCAACCAGCCGAGTGCCCGGCCGGCGTAGTTCCGCGCGCGCTTCACGCAGGGCGTTCTGGCCCATTACCGCGCATTGCTGCGATGCGCCGGCTTCTTCAAAGGCGCGCAAAGCGGCCAGCGCACAGATGTCGTTCACCGTGCCCACGAGCGTGCGGCGTGGTCCGCGGCGGCGCAGGTATTTGCGCAGCACATCCAGCACCTGTTCAAAATTTCCGCGGCCGTTCAGTCGCACCAGCGGCGCCTCGACAATCTTTGGCAACTCGGCGCGCAGGCCGTCGACCAGGCCGGCGAGACGCAATTCGAGAAGCGAACCGGCGATGGGAAGTTCCACGAGAACCAACTGGTCCACCTTGCCCTCCCAGTTTTCGCGCGCCCAGCGGCCCAGGGCACGGCCGCCGATGAGTCCGGCCTTGTAGTTGTCCGCACCGAAGTAAGTGGCGCCTGGATGCGGCACTTCAATGGCGATGACCGGCACGTTTGCGGCCAGAAATTTCGACGCAATGACGGGGGCGACGCGCTCGTAGGTCTGGAATTCGAGGACCAGGTCGACACGTTCGCGAATCAACACGTCGGCATTGCGCAACGCCTCGCGCGCGCTGTAGCGATTGTTGAGAGTGATGAGCTGCACATGCTCCCGCGTCGCGGCGGTGACCATGCTGCGCGTTACTTCGCGGGCAAATTCTGTGTCGCCCTGCGTGGCGAAGCCGATGCGAAAAGGCCGCGCCGTGACCGGCCCGAAGCTATTGCGATACACGCCCGCGCTGACGCGCTCCACCAGGCCGCCGTGAATGAGCGTGCGCAGCAGACGGAAGGTGGTGGTTTTCGGCAGGCCGGTGCGTTCCATGACTGTGGTCAGCGGCAACTCCTCGCCGAGATGGCGAAAAGCCTTCAGCACCTCGCACGCACGCAGCACGGTCTGGGACTCGTTGCGGTCGCTGCTGCGGCCGTTTCCCTCCACGCCATCCGGCTCCAGCTCCAGTTCCTTCAGGATTTCCTTGTTTCCGCGTCGAGCCACGTTCATCTCCCTGGATTTCGAGCTTCAGGCGGTACAGTATATTCCGATCTCCGGAATTGGCAAGTCCGATCTTTGCTGAAACTGGCCGATTGAGGCTACGTAAACGTTTGCTGTTGACCTATGCAGCCGAGGCAAATACGATTCGCAAGGAAACGACAGGAAAGACGACTGCGATGGAAATGCCCCCGACAGAGCCGGAGCGCGCCGCATGGTTGAAGCGTAAGGCCAACTGGATCCGGCTCAGCGCCATGACCATGAACCACCACGCGAAGCTGGGCCACACCGGCGGCGACCTGTCCGCGGCCGACATCTTGGCCGTGCTCTTTCTCGGCGGCATCTTGCGGGTTGATTCCGCGCAGCCCCGCTGGCCCGAGCGCGATCGCTTCATCCTTTCCAAGGGGCACGGCGCCGCGGCGTATTACTCTACGCTCGCCGCGCGTGGTTTTTTGCCCGTCGAGCAGCTCAAGACGTACATGGACCCGCTGTCGATGCTCAACGGCCATCCCGACCGCAACAAGGTCCCCGGCGTGGAAGCAAACACCGGCCCGCTGGGTCACGGCCTGCCCATTGCGGTGGGCGCGGCGCTGGGAGCACGCATGAGGAAGGAGTCCTGGCGCGTTTTTGTCCTCACTGGCGACGGCGAACTGCAAGAGGGCTCCAACTGGGAGGCTGCGATGACCGCGCAGCACTACGGTCTCGACCAACTCACGGTGATTGTGGACCGCAATCGCATCCAGCAGGGTGACTTTACGGAGAATACGATTCGCATGGAGCCGCTGGCCGCGCGCTTCGCCGCATTCGGATTCGCGGTTGAGGAGATCGACGGCCATTCCACTGCGGCGCTCTTCGACCGCTTATCGCATTTGCCTTTGGAAAAAGGCAAGCCCTCGTGCCTCATCGCGAACACGGTCAAGGGCAAGGGCGTTTCCTTCGCAGAGAATCAAATCGCATGGCACCATGGTGTGCCGACCAAAGAGCAGCTCGCCGCAGCCGCGAAGGAACTCGACGTGGAGGCGGCATGGTGAGCAGCTCATGGGAATCGGTGCTGGACAACAGCGCGCCCCATGCGTGAATGTGAAGGACATGAACCGCCGGGAGTTTTGTCTCACTGCCACCGCCGCAGTTGCTTCCGTCCGCGTATCCGCGTTTGTCGCGTCTGCTCCCCAGACTTCCGCGAACGGCCCCTTGATCACTTTGGCCGAAATCGAGCAGATCGACCGTGAACGGATTTTGCGTGCGGCCAATGAATACCTTTCCCAGTCGCCCATCACCGTAACGGCCGCGTCTTCGCCGCGCAGCAAAGGCGGCAAGCACGATTATTTCTCCGAAGGCGATTACTGGTGGCCCGACCCGAAGAATCCCGGCGGACCTTACATCCGCCGCGACGGCTACTCCAACCCGCAAAACTTCAACGACCATCGCGAGGCGCTGATCCGGCTGAGCCTCATGGTGCCGGCGCTGACGGCGGCGTGGCTCATCACGCAGGAGAAGCGCTACGCCGAGCACGCGGCTGTGCATTTGCGGGCCTGGTTCCTCGATCCCGCGACGCGGATGAATCCGTCGCTCGATTATGCGCAGGCGATCTGGGGCGTTTCGCCCGGCCGCGGTACGGGAATCATCGATACGCTGCATCTGGTTGAGGTCACGCGTGCGGCGCGCCATCTTGACGGAGCCAGGGTGATGACGCCGGAAGAATCCACCGGCGTGCGCGCATGGTTCACGCAATACATGCTGTGGATGGTTGCGTCGAAGAACGGCCAGGAAGAGGAGGCCGCGAAGAACAACCACGGCAGCTGCTGGGTGGTGCAAGTGGCGGCTTTCGCCGCCTTCACCGGCAATGAAAACGTGATGAAGCTTTGCCGCGGGCGCTTCCGCGACCATCTTTTGCCCGATCAGTTGGCCGCCGACGGCAGTTTCCCGCTGGAACTCGCGCGCACCAAGCCCTACAGCTATTCACTCTTCAATCTCGACATGATGGCGATGGTATGCCTGATCGCTTCCGGAATCGGCGCGGAGCCGAGCGGCGCGACCAACAATCTGTGGCAATTCGCACTGTCCAACGGCAATCGCTATCAGAGGGCCGTCGAATTCATGTTTCCGTTTATCCAGGACAAGAGCAAGTGGCCCTATCCGCACGACGTTGAGTACTTCGACGATCTGCCGAATCGCCAGCCGAGTCTGCTATTCGCTGGTCTCGTCTATCACGAGCCGAAATACATTGCGTTGTGGCGCACGCTGCCGGCCGATCCGAAAACCGCCGAAATCATTCGCAACTTCCCTATACGCCAGCCGGTGCTTTGGGTGCATTCGGTGTAGCAATATGTACGATCCGGCACGCGCCGTTGCCGAGCCGTTCATGCAGTCGCTAGCGGTGTGATAGCATTCCGTCGAAATGCAGGGAGCCAAGATGCGCGAGCGCAGAGTGGGAATCATTATGAACGGCGTGACCGGGCGCATGGGGCTCAATCAGCACCTCATCCGGTCGATTCTGGCGATTCGCAAGCAAGGCGGCGTAGCGCTCGGCGACGGCAGTGTGCTCATGCCGGATCCGATCCTGGTGGGCCGCAACGAAGAAAAGCTGAAGGCGATTGCCGGCGCGCACAGTGTGGCGCGTTGGACAACCGATCTCGGGCGCGCTCTCGAAAACCCCGAGGATGCGATCTACTTCGACTCCGGCGCGACGGGCCAGCGCGAACAGAACGTGCTGCAGGCGATCTCGGCAGGGAAGCACGTTTATTGTGAGAAGCCGCTCGCAACCACGCTCAAAGGTGCGCTGGCGATGGCGGGGGCAGCGGAGGAAGCCGGCGTAAAGCACGGCGTGGTGCAGGACAAGTTGTTTCTGCCCGGCGTGCGCAAACTGCGCAGCCTTATCGATGCAGGCTTCTTTGGCCGCATTCTTTCGGTGCGCGGCGATTTTGGCTACTGGGTCTTTGAAGGCGACGACCAGCCGTCGCAGCGACCTTCATGGAACTACAAAAAGGAAGAGAACGGCGGCATCATTCTCGACATGTTCTGCCACTGGCGCTACGTGCTCGACCACACGTTTGGCGCGGTGCGGGCGGTTTCCTGCACGGGCGCCACGCACATTCCTGAGCGCGTCGACGAGGCGGGCACCCGATATGAATGCACTGCCGATGATGCGGCGTATGGCGTGTTCGAGCTGCAAGGCGGGATCGTGGCGCAGATCAACTCGTCGTGGGCCACGCGCGTGTATCGCGACGAACTCCTGAGCCTGCAGGTGGACGGTACCGCAGGCAGCGCCGTAGCGGGATTGCGTGAGTGCAAAATTCAGGATCGCGCCGGCACGCCGCGGCCGGTTTGGAATCCCGATCTGCCCAATCCTTTCGAATTTCGCAGTCTGTGGGCTACGAGTCCCGGCAACACCGAATTTGACAATGCGTTCAAGGTGCAGTGGGAGATGTTTTTGCGCCACGTTGCGGAGGACGCGCCCTTTCCGCACGACTTTCTTGACGGCGCACGCGGTGTGCAACTGGCGGAATTGGCCATGACTTCGTGGCGCGAGCGGCGCTGGATCGATGTTCCGGAGATTTCGCGCGGCGCGACCGCGCCTGTGTAAAAGAATCGCAGAATGACGGGCAAGTCCACATGGCAGATAAGGCAAGACTCTCGCTGAATCAGATGACAACGGCCAACTGGAGCGTGGCTGAGGCGGTGGAGGGCTGCGTGCGTCATGGCGTGCGATCGATCGCGATTTGGCGGCACAAGATCGAGGAGGCCGGCCTTGCCGCGTGCGTGCGCGCCGTCGAGGACGCCGGCTTGCATGTCTCCAGCGTTTGCCGGGGCGGAATGTTCCCCGCCGCGACAGCCGACGAGCGAAGGAAGAACATCGAAGACAACTTTCGCGCCGCGGATGAAGCCGCCGCGTTGCACGCGGATTCTCTTGTGATGGTGGTCGGTGGGTGCGCTGGCGTCCCGCTTGAGGATGCGCGGAAGATGGTAGCCGACGGTGTTGCCGGGCTCGTGCCGTATGCGCGCGAGCGCAGCGTGCGCATCGGTCTCGAGCCTCTGCATCCCATGTTCGCGGCGGATCGCTCCGTGCTCGTGACAGTTGATCAGGCACTCGAGCTGGCGCGAGCCTACGATGCGTGCGAGGTCGGCGTCATTCTAGACACGTTTCACATCTGGTGGGACCCGCGCGTTGAGGAGCTGATAGCCCAGGCTGCGGGGAGAATATTCGGTTTTCATGTCTCCGACTGGCTGGTTCCGCTGCCCGACGTGCTCCTGGGCCGCGGGCTGATGGGCGATGGCGTGATCGACAATCGCAAACTGCGGCGGCTGGTGGAGCGGGCGGGTTACGATGGGCCGATCGAAGTTGAAATCTTCAACCGCGCGCTTTGGGACAGCGATCCTGATACGGTGCTGGCGCAAGTGATCGAGCGGTTCGAGCAGTACGTTTAGGAATCGAGTGTGCACGTGGAAGTGAACGAAACTATCACGCCGCAGGATCTGATGCTGACGATTCGCCGTGCAGTAGAGTTGGCCTCCGACAAGACGCTGCGGGTGAATCTCCGCTGGAGCGTCCCCGGTTGCGCGCCGGTGCTCACGATGGGCGGCCAGTACGCGGCTCGCAACTGGACGCAGTGGACGCAAGGATTCCAGTACGGCAATGCGCTGCTGTGCTTTGAGCTGGGCGGCGATGACGAGTTGCTGGCGCTGGCGCAGCGGCATGTCGTGGCCGATATGGCGGAGCACCTGACACACACGGGCGTGCACGACCACGGATTCAACAATATTTCCACTTACGGCAATCTGCGACGGCTCATGTTGACCGGCCGCATTGCGCGCAATGATTGGGAGCTGCACTTTTATGAGCTGGCGCTCAAAGTGAGCGGCGCGGTGCAGGCGGCGCGTTGGACTAGCCTTCCCAACGGACTCGGCTATATCCACTCCTTCAACGGCAGCCACTCGCTGTTCATCGATACCATGCGCACCTTGCGCGTGTGCGGCATCGCGCATCAGTTGGGGCACGCGTTGCTGGGTGAGCAAGACGAGCGCGTGAATCTGCTGGCCCGGCTGCTCGCGCATGCCGAGACTTCGGCGCAGTACAACATCTACTACGGCGAGGGGCGCGACCACTACGACGTGCCGGACCTGCGCGGGCGCACGGCGCATGAGGCCATCTTCAATCCGGCTAGCGGGGCATTTCGCTGCCCATCGTCGCAGCAGGGCTATTCACCGTTCACGACTTGGACGCGCGGATTGGCATGGGCCACCCTGGGATTTGCCGAGGAGCTTGAATTCGTGCAGTCGCTTGCGAATGGAGAATTTGGTGTCGATGGCGTTCCGGATAAGCGTGACGCGTGCGCGATGCTGGAGCGGGCGGCCCGCGCCACTTGCGACTTCTACATGCACCGGGCGAGCGCGCGGGACGGCATCTGCTATTGGGACACGGGCGCCCCGGATTTGCCGCGCCTCGGGGACTGGCAGGCGCGGACCGCGGATCCCTTCAATGAGTACGAACCGGTGGACTCCTCGGCGAGCGCGATTGCCGCGCAGGGGCTGCTCCGACTGGGGCACGCGCTGGGCGAGGCTGGGCGCAATTACACGCAGGCTGGATTGACGGTGTTGCGGCGGTTGCTTGAGGAGCCTTATCTCTCGACCGATCCGCATCACGAGGGAATCCTGCTGCACAGCGTCTATCACCGGCCCAACGGCTGGGACGCGATTCCCGCGGGGCGCAAGGTTCCCTGCGGCGAGTCGAGCATGTGGGGCGACTATCATCTGCTGGAGGCGATGCTGCTGGCGACGAGGATGGCCGAGGGAAGCTACTACACGTTCTTCCAGCGCTAGTGCGCGCTCGAAAGGAAGGTCGAAGATGGGGAACAAAGTTGCGTTGGTGACGGGCGGCGCGCGCGGCATTGGCTTCGGCATCGCGCTTCGCCTGGCGCAGGACGGCTTCGACCTCGCGATCTCCGGACGGCGAACGGCCGAAGAGACGCAATCCGCAGTCGATCGTATTCGCGAGCATGGCCGCGACGCTCTCTATGTGCAGGCCGACGTGGCCGATGGCTGCGCTCGCGCGCGCTTGCTGCTGGCCGTCGAAGAGCGCTTCGGCCGGCTCGACGTGCTGGTGAACAACGCGGGCATCGCGCCCCGGGTGCGCGCCGACATTCTGGAAGCGCGCGAGGAACACTTCGACGAGGTGATGGCGATCAATCTCAAGGGGCCTTACTTTCTGACTCAGGCCGTGGCGGCGTGGATGATCCGGCAGCGCGAGAGCTTGGGCGCGGCGCATCGCGCCATCGTCAATATTGGATCGGTATCGGCCACCGTGGCCAGCGTGAATCGCGGCGAGTATTGCCTGTCAAAAGCCGGCGTTGCCATGGCGACGCGACT